>JAYTBK010000357.1:0-8140 GCA_043737035.1 Bacteroidota bacterium
TCTATCCTTCTATAGCGTTTAAACCCGGTAAACTGCCTTGTTCAATGTATTCTAATAAAGCTCCGCCGCCCGTGCTCACATAACTTACTTTTTCTGTTAAATGGTATTTGCTAATTGCGGCAACACTATCACCACCCCCAATTAATGAATATGCCCCGCTATTTGTTGCCTCCGCAATTGCGAGGGCTATTTGCTTTGTGCCGTTTTCAAAACTACTCATTTCAAAAACGCCCATTGGTCCATTCCATAAAATTGTTTTAGATTTTTTAATTATTTCAGAATATGTTTTGATGGTATCATCGCCTATATCAAGTCCCATCCAGCCATCTTCAATATTTTTTATATCACATTTTTTCTTGGCGGCATCATTGGCAAAATTATCGGCAACGATTGCGTCTGTCGGTATCAGTAAATTTACGCCACGGGCTTTTGCTTTTTGCAGAAGTTCATTGGCAAGTTCTAATTTATCATTCTCGCAAAGCGATTTTCCGATATTTCCACTCACCGCTTTTACAAACGTAAATGCCATTCCTCCGCCAATTAAAATATTATTCGCTTTGCCCATGAGCTGTTCAATAATCAAAATTTTGTCGCTCACTTTTGCTCCACCAACAATTGCCGTAAACGGAGCTTCGGCGTTATTAATTACCTTGTTAATGTTTTTTACTTCATCGGCCATTACATATCCTAAACATTTTGCAGTATTATCATAAAACTGCGCTATTACTACTGTAGATGCGTGGGCACGATGGGCTGTTCCAAAAGCATCATTTACATAAACGTTACCCAACTTACTTAATTTTTCGGCAAACGCTATGTCCCCTTTTTCTTCTTCGTTGTAAAAGCGCAAATTCTCCAGCAACAATACTTGGCCCGACTGTAGTGCATTCGATTTTTTCATAACATCGTCGCCGATACAATCTTCAGCAAATAGAACTTTTTTCCCGAGCAGTTGGCTTAACGTTTTTGTAATGTGTTTTAACGAGTATCTGTTTTCGGGGCCACTTTCGGGTCTTCCTAAATGCGACATTAAAATAACACTTCCGCCTTTTTCAATTATTTTTTTTATGGTTGGTATTGCCGCACGTATGCGGGTATCATCGGTTATTTCAAGCGCATCATTTAATGGAACATTAAAATCCACACGAACCAACGCTCGCTTATTTTCAAAACTTATATCATCAATCGTTCTCATGTTGTCTTCTATAAAATACTTTTGTTTGATCTGTTTACGTATCCCACAAAAATAACCGAATTAGCAAAACAATTATTTATTATCTTTAATTATGTTGAAATGGGTTTTTATGATTTTTGTGATTAAATCTTTCAGCGCAGAGGCATCGAACGTAAGAACTGTTTCCGGCGGAGATTGGGAAAACCCGAATGTTTGGAGCGGAAACCAAATACCAATAAACCCCGATACATTATTTATTGCCCATTACATTACGGTGAATCAAAATTTTTCGATTAACGCGCCAACGGTTTTATTTGTAGAGGCAGGAGGCACAATTTGTGGAGAATACCTTATGGAAACTTTATGTGGCACCTATTTTATAAATTATGGGCAAGTTTACCTTAACCAACTGAAAGTGAAATCAGGCACAAATTACAATGTTATAAAATGTAAAACTGCCGTGATTTTGTCGGGTTGCCCAACTGGGTCTTTTTATTCGCTACCGCCAAACGGCCAAATTGATGTATGGCCACCTGTATTGTGCAAGACCCCCGCCACAAATTATTTAATTGCTGGAGTTGTAACGCTCCAAAATAATTTATTAACGGTTTTTCCAAATCCTGTTACCACGAATGATCACATTAGTTTACGCGGCGATGGCCAGTTTGAGGTAACACTGAAAGATGTTTTTGGCACGTGTTTAACCTCTTTAAATTTTAGAGACACCACATTAATTGAAACATACAATTTACCCGCGGGAATTTATTTTTTAGAGATCAAACAAAATGGCCGTGTGCAAATTTCTAAGATAGTTAAACCGCTTTAAGCTATTTACCGGGCCTCACTTTACTCTTTACAATAAAAGCGTAAGGAAAATCGGCTTTTATTGATTTTAATAACTCCTGCGCCCCTAGCTTTGTTTTAAAATCGCCAACATTAACGACGAAATTAGGTTGTTGATAATCTTCGTAGCTCGCAATGCTTGTGTATTTTGAATTAAATTTTGTTTGTGCATCGTGCGCTTTCGATCTATCCGCACTAAAATGTATTTTAACGCGGTAGCCGTCCGTTTCGCCATTGGTGCGTCGATGATACTCCGCTTTTTTCTCCTGTAAGGCTTTAACTTTTAATAAAGTTTGCGTTTGGTTTTCTTGCGATACTATTGTGCCGGAAATTACTAAAATCAGAAAAATAAAAATAAAAACTTTCACCAAATAAAGATACGGGTTTTTTGCTGAGTGCAGACATCGTGCCTCGTAAAAATGCAATATAAACGGCACAACATAGCTCAAAAAGAACTGTTTATAAACTGATTTTTCATTTAATTTTTAATTAAATTAGCAACTTAATTTTAACTAATTAAAATGGACAAATTTTCGTACGTTGGCACGAGTGATGTAAATGCGATTGAAGAATTATTTTTACAATATTCCAATAATGCCGATTCGGTTGATGCCTCGTGGCGCGATTTTTTTAAAGGCTTCGAGTTTGCCCAAACAAATTATAACCCCGGCGATGGGGCAATACCTGAAAACGTTACCAAAGAATTTAAAGTTTTAAGTTTAATAACCGGTTATCGCCAACGCGGCCACCTATTTACAAAAACCAACCCAGTACGCCAACGCCGTAATTACGAGCCAACACTCGAACTTAAAAATTTCGGTCTTGGCGATGCCGACCTCAACACCATTTTTCAGGCAGGTAATGAAATTGGTTTAGGCCCTGTTATGTTAAAAACCATTGTTGAGCATTTAGAACAAACGTACTGCCAAAGCATTGGCGTGGAATATTTATACATGCGCGAACCTAAGGTATTAAAATGGCTGCAGGAACGTATGGAAAAAAGCCGTAACACACCTTCTTTTAATAAAGAGGAAAAGAAAATCATACTTAAAAAATTAACTCAAGCCGTAGTTTTTGAAAGTTATTTGCATACAAAATTTGTTGGCCAAAAGCGTTTTTCGCTGGAAGGCGGTGAAGCTTTAATACCTGCTATTAATACCCTAATGGAGCATGGATCCAATTTAGGAATAGAAGATTATGTGATTGGTATGGCACATCGCGGGCGCTTAAATGTGCTCACCAACATCATGAATAAAACCTACAAAGATGTTTTTACCGAATTTGAAGGCCGTCCGAGCGAAGATTCGTTATTTGACGGTGATGTAAAATATCACATGGGTTATTCTTCCGACCAAAAAAGTGATAGTGGAAAAAATGTACACATTAGTTTAACGCCAAATCCATCGCACCTTGAAACCTCAGCCGCCGTGGTTCAAGGAATTGTGCGTTCAAAAATTGATAGTTTACATCATGGCGATAATACTAAAGCGTGTGCTATTAGTTTACATGGCGATGCAGCCATTGCGGGGCAAGGGCTTGTTTACGAACTGGTTCAAATGAGCCAGCTCGATGGTTTTAAAACGGGTGGAACCGTTCATTTTGTGGTTAACAATCAGGTTGGATTTACAACAAATTATGTAGATGGCCGCTCCTCTACATATTGTACTGATGTTGCTAAGGTTGTTTTAAGTCCGGTTTTTCATGTTAATGGGGATGACGTTGAAGCACTTTGTTTCATTTCTAAATTGGCAATGGAGTTTCGCCAAACGTTTCACCGCGATGTTTTTATTGATGTGTTGTGTTACCGCAAGTACGGCCATAATGAAGGCGATGAGCCTCGTTTTACCCAGCCCATGTTATACAAAGCAATTGCGGCGCACCCTAACGTAAAGGATGTATATGTAAGGCGTTTGGAACTTGATAAAAACGAACTTGCAACCGAAGCAAAAGATATTGAAACTGCTTTTAAGGCTGAGCTTGATACTAATTTAGACGAAGCAAAAAAAGTTGAAAAAGCAAAAGTTACTTCCTTTTTAGAAGGTAATTGGAAAGGCGTAAAAATGGCGAGTTCTACCGATTTTGATGAGTCGTCTGATACTTCAGTTACAGAAAAATTATTTTTAGAGGTTGCTAAAAAGAGCACAGAATTACCTAAGGATAAAAAATTCTTTACAAAAATTCAGAAACTGTTCGACGATCGTAAAGCAATGATAGCTAATGATAATTACGATTGGGCCATGGGCGAATTGTTAGCCTACGCAACTTTAATGAAAGAAGGAAACCCGGTCCGTTTTAGTGGTCAGGATGTTGAACGCGGTACATTTTCGCACCGCCATGCCATTATAAAAATTGAGGACAGTGAAGAAGAATACACGCCATTAAATAACATTGATGCCAACGTAAAATTTGAAATTTACAATTCTCTGTTAAGCGAATATGGGATATTGGGTTTTGAATATGGTTACGCTTTTGCCGCTCCAAAAACATTAACGATATGGGAAGCACAGTTTGGAGATTTTTTTAACGGCGCACAAATTATTATCGATCAATATTTAACGGCGGCGGAATATAAATGGCGACGAATGAATGGGCTTGTTATGCTTTTGCCGCATGGTTATGAAGGCCAAGGGCCCGAGCATTCGAGCGCACGCATGGAACGATTTTTACAGGCTTGCGCCGAAAATAATATGCAAATTGTAAATACAACAACACCGGCACAACAGTTTCATATATTGCGCAGACAGTTAAAACGAGATTTCCGTAAACCCTTGGTATGCTTCACTCCCAAAAAACTGTTGCGCTACCCGAGTTGCGTAAGTAAACTTACCGATTTTACCAAAAAACGTTTCGAGGAAGTTTTGGATGATGTTAATGCGAGTGCCAAAACCGTAACACGTTTAGCTTTTTGTTCAGGGAAAGTTTATTATGATTTAATTGAGCGCCGCGAAAAAGAAGGAATATCCGATATCGCTTTTATCAGGTTAGAACAATTATACCCATTCCCACAAAAACAAATTGATGCCATTCTCAAAAAATATTTAAAAGTGACCGAATATTTATTTGTGCAGGAAGAGCCAGAAAATATGGGTCCGTGGAGATTTGTGGATGGAAACTTACGAGCCTTAAAATTAAATTATTTCGGCAGAGATGCTGCTGCGAGTCCGGCAACCGGTTTTGCCAAACGTCATGCTATGGAAAACGAAGAAATTATGTCTGGTGTTTTCAGGCAGCCAATTGATCAGACTGAAGTTAAAGCAGAAGAAAAAGAAACGAAAGCATATATTAATAAATCAAGTTCGTAATAACATTAAATAGATACTTGGTTTATGTTAACCACCGAGCAAACAAACATAATTATTGAAACCTTAAACCCCTATAATCCGATTTTTATAGGCTTATTTGGATCATATGCGCGCTTTTTGTCCCTACTTTAAAACCTATTATATTAAATCAAATACAGACAATAGATATTAATAAATACTAAAAACGCTTATATGGCCATTGTAGAATTAAAAGTACCCAGTCCGGGAGAATCTATCACCGAAGTAGTTATTGCGCGTTGGATTAAAAATACGGGCGACGTGGTAGAAAAAGATGAAGTGTTGGCAGAAATCGATTCTGACAAAGCAACATTAACGCTTAATGCTGAAGAAGCGGGTAAAATAGAAATATTGGCTGCAGAAGGTGATACGGTAAAAGTTGGGCAAGTAGTTGTAAAAATTGATACATCCGTGAAGCCGGAGAAAAAGGAAGCGGCGAAAGAAGTTGCCAGCGAAAAGAAAGAGGCTGTAACTGAGAAAAAAACTGAAAATAAAGTGCCGGAAAAAGCCGTTCAAACAACCAATAACTCAGCTCAAACAACCACCTATGCAACCGGTACGCCAAGCATATCGGCTGCTAAAGCAATGAGCGAAAATAATATTTCCTCAAACCAAATTAATGGTACCGGCAAAGACGGACGCATTACCAAACAGGATGTTGCATTAGCGTTATCTAACGGTTTGCCAACTGCCCATGATATACTTTCTAATTCGTGGAAAGGCGGAAGAGAAAAAGAACGCGCTAAAATGACCTCGTTGCGGAAAACAGTGGCCAAACGTCTAGTAGCGGTAAAAAACGAAACCGCCATGTTAACCACGTTTAACGAAGTTGACATGAGTGGAATTTACACCATACGTGCAAAATATAAAGATAAATTTAAAGACGTTTATGGTTCAAACATCGGTTTTATGAGCTTTTTTACGAAGGCAGTTACCGAAGCGTTATATCATTTCCCGGCAGTTAACGGAATGATTGATGGTGAAGAATTGGTTTATAATAAATATTGTGATATTGGTATTGCCGTGAGCGCGCCTAAAGGATTGATGGTTCCGGTGTTGCGCAATGCAGAATTAATGAGCCTGGCTGACATCGAAAAAGGCATCAAGGAATTAGCAGTTAAAGCACGGGATGCCAAACTCACCATTGAAGATATGACCGGTGGAACATTTACTATAACCAATGGTGGAGTATTTGGCTCTATGATGAGTACGCCAATTATTAATCCGCCCCAAAGCGCTATTTTGGGTATGCACAATGTGGTTGATAGACCAATGGCAGTTAATGGCCAAGTTGTGATACGCCCCATGATGTATGTTGCTTTAAGTTATGATCACCGTATTATTGACGGTCGTGAAAGTGTTGGGTTTTTAGTGAAAGTTAAAGAGATGTTAGAAAACCCAACACGTATGTTATTTGGAGGTAAGAACGCCGAAGAAATATTACTGGGATTGTAAAATGTTATTCACTAAGCTTGTCGCTTCTAACGAAGTTGAGAAGAAAGCAATGTTTATAAGGAATCGGTCTCAACTGTGGTCGAAATCATTCGGAATTTGTTTCAGCATCTTCCCTGTCGGATTTTTTTATTATGTCATTCTCAAACAAATTTAAATACTCAGCGAATTAGTTATTTCTATCTCACTTTTCTACACTAAATCAAAAGCTCTTGCAAATTCCATTAGCTGATGCGCCGATTGAATATTTAATTTTTGATAAATATTTTTGCGGTGTGTTTTAATTGTTTCTAAACTTAGTATAAGTGATTTAGCAATATACCGCGAAGATTTTCCTGATGAAATTTGTGTGAGAACTTCCTTTTCACGCTGAGTCAATAAACTAAAAAATTTATAGTTTTCCCGTAAGAAGTTGTTTTCGTTTAATAGCCGTGAAACTTTATGCGTAACGTGATGTAAGCTATCAATTGGAGCGGCAAATGTAATACACAACAAAGGCTTTTTGTTATCATCGCGAAGAAGTATCTTCATTGTGCTAAAGTACCATTCCCATGAATAAGATTCTGAACGGCGGACTTGCTGAAAAAATGAATACACGTTATCATTGTTGCGTTCAATCATTTCGTTCAATTTTGGCAGATATTCTTTTGTATCCTCTTGGTTAAAAAACCGCTTATGGTAATCATCGCCTAATTCTTTTATTACTTCCATGCTTAAACCCAATATGGTTGCACCGAGCGTAGAAATATATTCCACCTTGCCAATTCCGTTCGCAATATTAAGTACAATAACCACCCCCGGATAATCGTCGGCGGTTTCTTTTAACTCAGCAATTTTCTGATTGATACGAGTTTGATTGATATCCATAATTCATTTTGGAATCGTAATTTGAATCGTAATTCCACAATCTTAGTTTTTAATCTCCTAAAAATAGCAATTTACAGGGCTAAAACAAATACTTTCACGAAAAATCACCCTTTAGGGGTACAAATAATATACTTTTAATATCTAAGTTCGCGCCAAAATTAATTAAAATGAATTCAAAGAAAAACAGAGTTTACAATCAGGTATTGGCGTTTTTAATACTTATCGTGGCAATTATCGTGTCCTGCGAAAAAAAGGTTTATGCGCCTGGCGTGGAAAACCAGGATGGAACTACGACAAGTAGTAGCACAACGGGCGGTACAACAAGTAGTGGCACTACAGGTGGTACAACAAGCAGTAGCACTACAGGTGGAACCACCGGAGGAACGACAGGGAGCACAACCAGTAACACTACAGGTGGAACCACGGGGACGTCGAGTTACGTTTTAACCGTTTGGAGTAATTTTAGTGGCCCACCAATTAGTGT
>JAYTBK010000358.1:0-8125 GCA_043737035.1 Bacteroidota bacterium
TATTGTCCGGATGAACCAAATCTGTAACATCGGTAGACGTGCCCCCTGTGCTAATATTGGCAGTATCCTTTAAGAAAAGAAGTAGGTGGTATTGTAGAAGTAAATGCTTGCCCAGGTTTAAGAATGCACTTGAGTCCTTCAAAAGGGATTGCGCGTAATGTAGCTGAACCAATTGTCGATATGCTTTTTCCTAACGGCGGAAACGGTCGCATCCCAATTATTGCAGTCACTGGAACAAACGGTAAAACTACCACCACACGCTTACTCGCACACGTCGCAAAGTTTGCAGGGCATAAAGTAGGCTATACAACTACCGAAGGAATTTACATTCAGGGAAAAGCAATACACATGGGAGATTGTACAGGCCCGGTAAGTGCCGAAGCTGTTCTACTCGATCCAACAATTGATTTGGCCGTTCTTGAGTGTGCACGAGGTGGTATTTTACGCTCGGGCTTAGGCTTCGATAATTGCGATATAAGCATTATAACAAACGTTACGGAAGATCACCTTGGTTTAAAAGATATTCATAGTTTAAAGGATCTTGCAAAAGTGAAATGCGTTGTGGCACACAGTACTTTTGATACCGGTTATAGTATTTTAAATGCCGACGATGATTTGGTATATAAAATGGGCAACGATTTAAGTTGCAATATTGCCTTGTTCAGTATGTTCGATAACAATGAACGAGTTATTGAACATTGCAAAAACGGCGGTATGGCTGCCATTGTAGAAAAAGGATATCTTACAATTTGTAAAGGTGATTGGAAAAACCGGATTGAAAAAATTGTAAATATTCCATTAAGCCTAAATGGGCGAGCAGAATGCATGATAAAAAATATTTTGCCAGCAGCACTTGCCGCGGTAATCCAAGGATTTAAAATTGAAGATATTCGTAACGCCCTTAAATCGTTTATTCCATCCGCCGAGCAAACTCCGGGAAGAATGAATATTTTTAAATTTGATAATTTTGAAGTAATGATTGATTACGCGCACAACGCAGATGGATTATTACATCTGAAAAAGTTTATGGACAAAACAACGGCAAGCGTTAAAGTTGGAATTTTGTCGGCAACGGGAGATAGAAGAAATGAAGATATTATTAAAATAGGAAAATTGAGTGCGCAAATTTTTGATGAAATTATTATTAAGCATGATAAAGATTTGCGCGGTCGGACAAAAGAGGAAATTACAAAATTGTTACTTGAAGGAATTTACGGTGAAAAGAAAACTCCAGTACAAATAATTTCAGCGGAAGCCGATGGTATTCAGTATGCATTAGATACGGCAGTTGATGGTTCGTTCATTGTAATTCTTTCTGATACGGTTTCTGAAACGATTGACTACGTTTTCAATGCACAACAAAAAAATAATAGTATTATCGAAAATACACAACCTCAGGCTAATCCCGAAAATGTTCCAGTTTATGTAAATAAATAAAATCTATTTCTTAGTTTATTTATTTCGTAAAAGGTCATATTTATTCATGTTCTTTTATTTTAAAAAAACGCAGTCTCAAGGTTTCGCGTAAATCGAAAATGGTCTGTAACAATCGAAAAATAATTTAAAATCCCGAGTTTTATTCAATTTTTTTTTTGGCGTCCTGACGGGCTGCGCCGGGCTCCACTTCGTTGCGGTTTTTTGTTTGAAAAAGGAGCAAACAAAAGAACTGAACCCTTTGCATCCCTGCCGCAGTTTCAGCTTTCAAATATTTAATATGAAGTGGGCGATTATAACACAGTTTGCAACCCGTTTGACAACAAAAAACAGAGAATGTTATTCGAGCTGGCCGCTATGGTATTTTTCAGTTTTAATGGTGTTGCCTTTATCATCATAGTAAGTCCACACGCCTTCTTTTTGATAATCGCCAACATCTTTCCTAAAAAACATCGTGCCTTCTTCCTTTACCCGGCCACTTTCGTAGAATTCTTTTTTAATATATTTTTTTGTTTTCTTGTCTACCAATTCAAACATGGAAGCCTGTAAACCGTTTTCGTAAAACGAATTTCTTTTGTACAAAAATTCTATATCCTTATCATTTTCTTCCACATACTCGGGTGTCCCGTTCTTAAAAAAATCATATTGATTTTGCGTGTTGCCATCAAAATAATTTATTGTCGACCTTACTTTTCCATCTTCATAAAAAATTTCGAGTTTCGATCGTTTGGCGTCAACAATGGTCAAGTTCCTTTCTACCTGACCGTTTTCATAAAAGTTTTTAAATATTTTAATGTAACCATCAGCGTAAAAGCCTTTATGTAAAAGTTTTCCGTTTATATAATAATCTTCCTGCCATCCTTGTGCATTGTAACCGTCTTTGGTATATCTTAAAGAATCGCCACCAATTGCAGGCGCCATTTTATTAAATATGATTATTCCGTAGTCGGGATCAGTTATTTGAGCAGGTGTGTAATGTTTGAGCTGCGGAACTTGGTCGGAAAATTTTTGGCAAAATAAATTCAGACAAATTATTAGTCCTACAAATAAATATAATGGTCTTTTAAAATTCATGGTTTATCTAACAAAACTATATAAAATAACAAATAGCGGTTAAAGAATATTTGTTAAATAAAAATTAATGTATATCCTGAGCTGCTAAATAGCGCTCGGCGTCGAGTGCACCCATGCAACCACTACCCGCAGCAGTTACAGCCTGCCTATACGTTTTATCTGCACAATCGCCTACCGCAAAAATGCCCGGTAAATTGGTTTTACTGCTTGCACCTAAAACATCAATATACCCAAGTTCATCCATATTGAGTTGGCCTTTAAAAATATCGGTGTTGGGTTTATGGCCTATGGCAACAAAAAAACCTGTTACAATTAGTGTCCGCTTTTCGTTGGTAGAAGTGTTTTTAACGACCACACCTTCAACGCCTTCCTTGCCTAAAATATCTTCTGTTTCGGTATTCCATAAAATTTCTATGTTAGGTGTATTTTTTACTCGGTGCTGCATTGCTTTACTTGCACGCATCTGTTCTTTACGCACGATCATGTAAACTTTATTGCATAATTTAGATAGATAAGTTGCTTCCTCCGCAGCCGTATCGCCCGCTCCTACTATAGCTACATCCTGTCCTTTAAAAAAGAAACCGTCACATACTGCACACGCTGAAACACCACCTGCGTTCAAGCGCAATCGTGTTTCGTTAGCCAAACCAAGCCATTTGGCGGATGCGCCGGTTGAAATGATGACGGTGTCGGCAGTAATTTCGGTAGTTTCGTCGATCCATATTTTTTTTGGTGTTGAATTAAGATCGGCCTTTGTGGCTAAACCAAATCGCACTTCCGTGCCGAAACGTTCTGCCTGAGCTTTAAAATCCTCCATTAATTCAGGGCCGGTAATTCCTTTTGGGTAACCGGGAAAATTATCAACTTCAGTTGTTTCGGTTAATTGTCCTCCAGGCGTTAGCCCAGTGTAAAGAATGGGTTTAAGATCGGCACGGGCTGCGTAAATTGCGGCCGTGTAACCTGCAGGACCGGAGCCTATGATAAGGCATTTTATATGTTGAGTTGTAGACATGCTGTTTTTTTGAGATTACAAAAGTACTGTAATTAGATTAATGTAAGTTTGAAAGTTTAAAAGTTTTGAAAGAAAAAGCCTTGGTATCGCAATAGGTTGCGCGAGGGATGCTGCATAAATCCTTTTTTTAGCTACGGAGGCTTTCGAGGTCGAAAAAAAGATTGTAGCACGCAGGGCTGAACCGGAGGAGCGCGCCCAAAAATTATCTAAAATTATTGGGGACGAATAATTTTATGACCGCGCTTATTTATAAACAGTAAACCAACTAAACAACCTACGCTATTGGCAATAAAATCAAACCAATCGGCGCTACGCTGACTAAAAAGAGTTGCCTGCATAATTTCGAGCAAGCCGCCGTATAAAACACATGCCACTAATACAATGATTTTATTGATTGATGAATAGCAAGAACGTGTAATTAAAAAAATAAGCCAAAGCGCGATTAAAACAAAAAATATGGTGGCGTGTACAAATTTATCAAAACTAAGCAGATCGAGCCAGAGCGAGGTGGGCACGTACTTGCCCGGCGTGCTACAAAGCGCAAAAATGATAACCGTCCAAATGGAAGCTAGTAAAAAATAATAGTGGATAAAAAGTTTTTTCATAAAAAAAACCTTCTGTAAAAAATTAACACAGAAGGTTGTAAAAATTCAATTTATATTTTAAGCGCCAATTAAAGCTTTGTAAGCATCAACCGATAAAAGGTCTTCAATTTCGGGCGAACTGTCAACGCTTATTTTAATGAGCCAGCCTTTGCCGTAAGGATCAGCGTTTACAGATTCGGGCGTGCTATCAATGTATTTATTCACTTCCAATACTTTTCCTGTTAACGGCATAAAAAGATCTGATACAGTTTTAACGGCTTCAACCGTACCAAAAATTTCTTCGCGTGCAACGATTTCGCCTAAGGTTGTTACATCTACATAAACAATATCGCCCAGTTCTTTTTGCGCAAAATCAGTTATCCCAATTGTTGCTTCGTTACCATTAATTTTAATCCACTCGTGGTCTTTTGTATATTTTAAATCAGCAGGAAAATTCATAAATAATTTATTTTTCACAAATATATAATGTTTAATTTAAAAAGAAAGGAACACAAATTTATTTCATAGCTTTTTTTACCCACACAACTTGTAAAACCATTTAAAACTCAATTTGTATTTATGGTTCGCAGGTTTTAGATTTACAACGCACAAACATTAAATTTACTGCCAACGCAATTAGAAAAAATAGCGAAATCAGTTTATTGCATCAATCAATTTAAAATATAAAAATGAAAAATATAACAGTTATAGGAAGCGGCACCATGGGAAACGGCATAGCACATGTTTTTGCCCAAAATGGATATTTGGTTAGCCTGTGTGATATTAGTGAAGATGCACTAAAAAAAGCACTTGCTACAATTGAAAAAAATATTGACCGCCAAATAACGAAAGGTACAATTACCGAAGCTGATAAAACGGCTACCCTGAATAATATTAAAACATTTACAAAACTGGAAGAAGGCACTAAACAAGCCGACCTTGTAGTGGAAGCGGCGAGTGAAAACGTAAAAATTAAACTCGACATTTTTAAGCAGCTGGATTCTATTTGTCCGGCAAACACAATTTTGGCAAGTAATACTTCGTCCATTTCCATAACGCAAATTGCGGCCGTAACTAAAAGACCAGAAAAAGTAATTGGCATGCATTTTATGAATCCCGTGCCTGTAATGAAATTAATTGAAGTGATACGCGGCTACTCGACCAGCAATGAGGTATGTGGCCTGGTGATGGAAACTTCAAAAAAAATACATAAAGTACCGGTAGAGGTTAACGATTATCCTGGGTTTGTTGCCAATAAAATATTAATGCCAATGATAAATGAGGCAATTATTACTTTATTTGAAGGCGTTGCTGGAGTTGAGGAAATTGACACGGTGATGAAACTTGGAATGGCACACCCGATGGGTCCGTTGCAATTAGCCGATTTTATTGGTCTTGATGTTTGCCTGAGCATTATGCGTGTACTGCAGGATGGATTTGGAAACCCAAAATACGCGCCATGCCCATTGTTGGTAAATATGGTTGCTGCCGGTAATTTGGGTGTTAAAAGCGGCGTTGGTTTTTACGATTATTCAGGCGGAACAAAAGACTTAATTTTGGCTTCCCGATTTAAAAAATAATTTTTGCGATTGATTTTACATAACCATACCTAAATGCCTGAAACATCCATTTTTACTATTGAATTTCCACCTATAAAAAGCGCGGGCGTTTATTATTTTAATACCGGCTCCGGCATTCGGTATGAAGTAAGATTTGGTAGAAGACAGGATAATATTTTGCATTCCACCATTGTATTTGGTGTTGTTAATGATGAATTTGAAGGGGAGGAATATGTTACTACTAACCGTGGCGAAGTATTTAAAGTGATGAATACTATTGTAATGATCGTTAAAGATTTTATGGAGCAACACAGTAAGGTAAATATTTACGAGTTTCATGCTATTGATCGCGAAGATGAAGATGAACATATTGCGGGGAAAGAAAAAAATAAAATAAAAGGAAACGCACGCTTAAAATTATACAAGCGTTACCTACCTAAAATATTTGAAAACGGCTGGAACTTTAATTTTGAAGGAAACAACGCCGTGGTAACAAAAATTAATTAAAAACCTGTTGAGATAAATAACTCTTAAACTCATTAATTCTCAAACTGACAAACTGAACCAACATGGCAATATATAGATTTAAAATATTTGTAGAAGACAATGAAGATATTTACAGAGAAATAGAAATAATATCATCGCAAACTTTTGAAACCTTTCACGATGTGATACAGGATGCCTACAAGTTTGATAAAAAACATTCCGCGTCTTTTTTTGTAAGCGACGATTACTGGCGGAAAGATCAGGAAATTACCTTAAAACAGGAAGATATTGAACTAGATGACGAAGAAGTTAAATTAAAAGTAGCACCCAAAAAATTGATGTCGGCTACTAAAATTGCTAAGTTTATTGAAAGTCCGCGTCAGCGATTTTTATATGTATTTGATCCCACTGTTAAATGGACTTTTTGTATTGAGTTGATGAAAATACTTCCGGATAACCCGAAGGGAAAATATCCGGCTATTGTTAAAACAACCGGCAACCCACCGAAGCAGTACAAACAGGCACTGATGGCAAAAGGTGAATTATCGCCAGATCAATTAATGGATACAATGCTTAACGACCCAGATCACGATGAAAGTGAAATTTACAAAGCAATAAAAAATGACACGGTTGGCGTTGATGAAGGAGATTTAATGCACCTTGAAGGCGAAGAAGGTGAAGAAAATCACGATGGAGATGAAGAAATTTTAAGTGATGAAGACGATGAGGAAAACCATGGCGAAGCAGGTGAAGAAAGTGAAGAGCACTAAAATTTATTTTTCAATTAAAGGATTTATAAAAAATGGAAGCCAAAGAAAAAGCAAATAAAGCTTACGAAGCGCAATTAAATGATTGGATTAATCAAGAAAAAGCATCGCTTGAATTAATAGGTATTATTGGCAAATTATGGTTTGATAAATCCATCGAGTTAATACTTTTTCGAAATCAACTTGTGGATAGAAGCGCGAGTGAAATTATGAAACTTCATTTGTATGCCAAAGATATTGTAAAGAAAACCATTTCGGTAAACGATACGGTAATGCTTGCAAACGACATCTACAACAGTAATGTGTGTGCCTCGCGTATTGATATTGGTAAACTTGCTTTTGAGTACCAGCAGGAAAAAGCAGATTTTAAGACATCATCCGATTTTATTAATCACAAATTAAAAGATTTTATTGATAAAAACACCATTCAAACACCAAAGGACGTGATCTTGTATGGCTTTGGACGAATTGGGCGTTTAGCGGCACGCGAAATAATTTCGCAGGCAGGTAAAGGCGAACAGCTACGTTTGCGAGCCATTGTTACCCGAGGTAATTCGGCTGAGGACATTGTAAAGCGTGCCGATTTGTTACGTACAGATTCTGTACATGGAAACTTTCCCGGAACGGTTATTGAAGATTTAGAAAACAATGCACTCATTATTAATGGCCACACTGTGCACATGATCGACGCTAACAATCCGGAAGATGTTGATTATACAGCCTACGGAATAGAAAACGCGTTGCTCATTGATAACACAGGCGTTTTTAGAGATGATGTTGAACTCAGCCGCCATTTAAAAGCAAAGGGTGTTGACAAAGTTTTATTAACTGCTCCGGCCAAAGGCAATGTGCCAAATGTTGTACATGGCGTAAACCATGAAACCGTTGATTTAAAAAATACAAAAATTTTTAGCGCTGCAAGTTGTACAACTAACGCCATAATGCCAATACTTTATGTGATTGATAAAGAATTAGGAATTGCAAAAGGACATATTGAAACGGTTCACTCGTACACCAACGATCAGAATTTATTGGATAACTACCACAAAAAATACCGTCGCGGACGATCGGCAGCATTAAATATGGTGATTACAGAAACTGGTGCTGAGAGCGCTTTGAAAAAAGTATTGCCGCATTTAGCGGGTAAGTTTACTGCAAATTCGGTGCGGGTACCGACACCAAATGTATCGTTGGCTATTTTAAATTTAA
>JAYTBK010000359.1:0-8114 GCA_043737035.1 Bacteroidota bacterium
CCTAAAGATACCCCAACAAAAAACAAAACGATGCAAGCAAAAGAAATGTTTATTTTTTTATGCCATCCAAGCATAAAATCTGTTTTGTGGAAATTTATAATTTTCCTTTCTTCAATTACCGAATCAATAAACCCGCTCGAATTTCTTACAAGATTTTGCGCGTTTTCTACACTCCTTTTAAAATCTTCGGCATTTAAATTATTATAGAACGGCTCAATTTTTAAGTGCGGAACTTCTAAGGCCGATGTATGAAATGTCCTTGTAAAGAATACATTTTTAAATTGATTTTTTAGATAGATTTGTTTTGTATTGAGATTTAAGTTACATGTATCAATTTCCTTATCTATCTGCCAAATATTCATCATTTCGTGGTGGCCTTTAAATAATTCTTCTTCCGTGTTCTTCATTTTAAAGTCACTCATATCAACGTTTACATTAAGCTGTTTAAAAAACAATTGCATTAGTGGTCGCGAGGTTTTGTGTTCATCTTCTTTAACCACATCTTCGTATCTAATACCATCATTTAAGCGTATCATTAAATAATTCGTATCAGCCGACGGTTTCATAAATCCACTATCCGCATACAATTGCACATTATTTCCAAGTCCTTCATGGTGATCGTAAATAGAAAGATTGTAAAGCGTTTTGCCATCCTTATTTTTTTTGGCCGTTTTAATGCTGTAACCTTTTAACTGATTGTAGTAAACACCTTCTTTTATGCTTAGCGTTGGTTTTGCCTGGCGAATATCCCAAAGTAAGCGCGCTGAGGTTAAAGTTATTTTTGGAAGTACAAAATTGTTGAACACAAACGAAAGGGCCGCTAAAAATAGAATAAAAATGAACAAAGGTTTTATTATTTTAAACAGGGAAAGCCCGCAGGATTTCATGGCTGCCAACTCATAATTTTCGGCAAGGTTGCCAAATGTCATTATTGATGAAAGCAGCACAGCCAATGGCATTGCAACGGGAACGAACGTAATAAACGAATACGAAAAAAATTTGGTTAATACCCAAAAGGTCATTCCTTTCCCAATAATATCATCCATGTAGGTAAAAACATGTATTAAAAAGAAAACAAAAACCCCGATAAATAGGGTGAGAAAAAAAGGTGGCAAATACGCCTTTAATAAATGGCTATGTAAAACTTTTGGTTTCAGATTACTAATTATTTTTTATAACAAACAACGTATTTTAATTGATAAACCGAGGGATATAGGGTTTGGAAACAATCTAAAATTAGAGGATATTTTTTAATGAATATAGCCAAATTATCTAAACTTTGTTATTTTTGTAAGATATGATTAACGGAAAAAAAATAGTGGTGGTGCTGCCTGCATATAACGCAGCATTAACTTTAAAACGGACCTATGATGAAATACCGTTTGATGTTGTAGATGATGTGGTGTTGGTTGACGATCATAGTAAAGATAACACATCTGATATTGGAAGATCACTTGGAATAAAACATGTGATACGGCATGAGCAAAATAAGGGCTACGGCGGAAATCAAAAAACCTGTTATGATACCGCACTTTCAATTGGAGCAGATATTGTGATTATGTTGCATCCTGATTACCAATATACGCCCAAATTAATACAAAGCATGAGCTACATGATTGCCAACGATCTGTTTCCGGCTGTGTTTGGTTCACGCATACTAGGTAAAGGCGCGCTAAGAGGCGGAATGCCGATGTATAAATACATTTTTAACCGTTGCCTTACACTTACACAAAACATACTTATTAATCAAAAACTCAGTGAGTATCACACCGGCTACAGGGCGTTTAACCGCGATATACTCGAAACAATTAATTACCACGCTAATAGCGACGATTTTGTTTTCGACAACCAAATGATTTCTCAAATATTTTATGCCGGTTTTGAAATCGCTGAAATTACGTGCCCTACAAAATACTTTCCGGAGGCAAGTTCTATTAATTTTAAAAGAAGCATGACTTACGGTTTAGGCGTATTGGGCGTTTCGTTTTCACATTTTTTTAATAAACTTGGGCTGGCGAAAAATAAAATTTATGTTAGAAGAAAATAAAATATTTTTAAATAAACTTATGAGGATCGCAACAGTTGTTTTATATGTTTTGTTAATCATATGTTTAGCATCTTGCAAGTCGTGCAAAGACAAACAATCGGAGGAGGAAACGCCCGAAACTCCAGTGATTGTACCAACTGTTGAGAGCACCTTGGGATATGGCGTTTTAAACAAATTAAAAGGCATATGGAATGGCCCGGTCACATCCACAACTCCATTAGGTGGTTATCCCGAATGGATTGTTGATTTTCGTCCCATTAACGAAAATCAGATCTCTGCAAAAAATGAGTTGGATACATTAAATGATATATTCATGTCATTTTTTATCGTTAAATACAATAATCAATATAAAGTGGCTTTTAGAAACGGAGGCTCTTTTGGCGGGATGAAGCGTGTATCGTATTTTTTAGCAGATAGCGTTTATGAAACATCGGCACATTCATTTTACCGGTTCGCGGAAGTTGTGAAAGGAAAACGCAGAGCATTTACAGAAGTAATTAGAAATAATGATAGTTTAATAATTAAATCTTACACCAATAAATACAATACGTTAACCGCTGCAACGCCGCACATGACTTGGCAGGCAAAGCTTCAAGACAGTAGTTCATGCGCGTCAGCGGTTTCAACTTTTGGATACCCGAAAAACACAATGACAAAGGATTTTTCATCAAGCTTTGTAGGGATAACCGAGGCCATTTATTATAACACCACTTCGGAGCCATACCCGGAATCGGCCCAACCTTACCTTGGGAAAACAACTGTTAATTATACCCATCTTGGTTCTTATACGCCTAATGCTAATAATAAAATCTTTATAGTAATTTGTACTCAACCTTTATTCAGCGGCACCACAATGAACTTAAAGAACCGTTCCCGTTATGTTATTTTGGCTGCAAACGATCTTAGTTTTACATTTAATTACATGCATCCCGGATCATATTACGCATATGCGATGTACGATAAGGATGGCAACGGTATTATTAACAGTGGCGATTGGATTAGCGCAACAGGAACAACATTTAGCCTGGCAGCATTAGGCACTACTACTGTAAATACCGCAATCAATTTTCAAATCCCTTAAATTAAATTTTTTGACATAATTTGAAATAAAAAGCGCTTGTATGTTTATACAAGCGCTTTTGTTTGTGCTCCCACCTGGAATCGAACCAGGCACCTACTGATTATGAGTCAGTTGCTCTAACCGAATGAGCTATAGGAGCCTTAATTTTTTTACCTTTAAAAACCGTTAATAACAGTTTTTTTATTTCTTAAAACAAAATAAGTTTGCAAAAATATATATTTGATGCGCAATAACAAAATATTATGAACCAAATAAAAAATATAATTTTCGATTTGGGCGGTGTGCTTATTAACCTTGATATTCCCGCCACCATCGAAGCATTCAATAAATTTTCGAGCACGCCGTTTGAAGCAGGGTTCACACAACAAAAACAGACATCGATATTTGATGATTTCGATAAAGGAACAATAACCGAAAATGATTTTTTCGCTGGTATAAAAGATCTTTTTACAATTGATGCCCAACTTGATCAAATGAAAAACGCTTGGAACAAAATGCTACTCGATTTTCCGGACGATCGGTTAGAACTTTTAAAAAAGTTGAAGCCTCGATACCGTTTATTCTTGTTAAGCAATACGAATGAAACACATGTTACAGTTTTTGAAAATAAATTAAAAGAGATCGGATATGTAAATCTCGAGCCTTTTTTTGAGAAGGTTTATTATTCCTGCAGGATAGGAATGCGGAAACCAAACAAGAATATTTTTGAATATGTTTTAAATGAAAACAAACTCATTGCAAACGAAACTTTATTTATTGATGATACGCAACAACACGTTGATGGCGCATTAGAGGCCGGAATTAATGCCATGCTTCTGCCGAAAAATTCATCACCTGCTGAATTACTTCGTACGATAGGAATACAAATTTAATTTGCTTACGAAAGTAATACATCAAAAGAAGAATCGCTTAAAGCTAATATCCGGTAACTGCGGAACTGTTCAACGCCTTCATTAAACTGTTCTCCTACGTTGTTTAACGAATAGGTAAGTTCGATTCCATCCGTTTTTTTAAGATGTAAAATAATACTTCCGGCAAGCAAAGAAATTTTTAAATGTTTGGATGGTCCTATTTCAATTTCAGGGGTCGATTCTTTAATAGAAAGGTTCATATGTTTCGTAAGTGATTTATGTAATATTCAATTATAAAACTACCAAAAAAACTTTAAAGTAAACAGCGCGCTTAATTTGAAAAAATAAACGTTTAAATATTTTTACATTTTGTTGTATGTAGATTTAAAGAAAAGGCTGCAAACATTTGCTCACAGCCTTTTTTTAATTAGTTTACTTTCACCTTAAACTCTTTCTCTAAGTCTGTTTCTCCGGGAGCGTAAGTACCGTTTTTTATATTAGGCTGATGTCTTAACACAACGGTAAATGGGTAGGCGCTTCCGGTTGTGGAAGCTGAAGTTCTCCACTTGGTTTGCAATCCAATGCTCTTTTGAGGACTGCCATTATCTAAATCTGTGTAATTAACAGTGATATTACTTCCTATGGTTTTTATTTTATATGGGACAGCTGTGTTTAAAATTGTATTTCCAAAAAAACCTGTCGCCGCAGGATTTCCGTTATAAAATAACATGTGATCTTTTGATTCTTCTCTTTGTATAACGTTGGACGTACTGTCCGTCGGATTTTTTGATTCATCAAGAATATATATTCGCACAAAATAAGAGCTGTTGGCTGCCAGCATAATGGTATCGTGCGTTCCGCTCTCGTTTAAAAATCCGCCTATTTGGCCGCCGTCGCCATCCGGATCTTTAAAGGCATAGGTTTTTTTTATTCCTGTAATCGAATCGGTTATTGCTAAACGGATGGTTGTAATTACTTCAGGTGGATCTACAATAGGAGCAGGCTCTTCTACCGGTGGATCTGTTTTTTTATCTTTTATACAGGCACTGAGTGCTAATGTAGCTATACTTAGGCAAGTAATTAATTTTAAAATAATTTTCATAAAGTTTTTGTTTAAGTTTAAAAAATTAAATGATTGTTTTTTTATCATACAGCGTTAATGGTATTTTAACGCGTAGTGTTATGTTTCTTCCCTGGCTATTAGCGAAATAACGGAACCTATCGAGGTAATCTCGATAAGCCGCATTGAGCAGGTTTGTAGCTGTTAGACTGATATTTAACCGTTGTTTTCCAAAGCTAAAATCTGCACCAACTTCGGCCGTTAGCAACCCATACGCAACAGGCGGTGGCGCAAAATCAGTTCTATCGGGCACACGCCATTGTTTTGTAATAAACTGATATCCGGCCTGAAAGTATGCCTGTTTTACTGTTTTAGAAATGTCGGTATACGTTTTGAGCTCTAACGAATACCTATCGGAAGGCATGTAAACTAGGTAATCATTAATGGCATAATTCCAACCTCTTAATAACATTGCTTTGGCCGTTACAGCGTAGTGCTTTACGAAATTAACTTGAACTTTTAAATCGACGCCGCTTATTCTCACATTGGCTTGTTTATAATTAAAAACAGGATAAGCGCCTTTTATTGTAAGCTCAGGTTGTGTGCCGGGATCAAGGTAGATGTAATTACTGAACTGATTATGATAACCGGAGATTTCTACGTTTACACCTTTATGTTGCAACACACTCGCCGCCGCAAAGTTATATATCTGCTCGGTTTTTAAATTGGCATCTCCGCGTTCAATCGACCCTAAACCCTGATGCAAACCATTGCTATAAAGTTCATTGGGTGCAGGCGAACGCCATGCCGATCCTGCATTTATATAAAAATGGAGTTCACGGTTTGGCTTTAAAATTAAACCTGTGTTCCATGCAATGTTATTAAAGTTTAAATTTGGCTTTTGTAAATCGTTGCCCACGTAATAAAACGAACGCAGGTTTTTTTGATCGAATCTTATTCCTGCTTCGAGTTCAATACGTTGTTTTACAAAGCGCTCCGTAACAAACACGCCCCACGTATTATTTAAAAAGTTAGGAATGAAAAATCGCCCCAAATAAACATTTTTTTGATGCATGTAACTTCCACCCAACATACCCCTAAATGAACGAATGTTTAAGTGTTCAACCACAAGGTCGACTGATTGCGACTTAATACGATAATCCAACTCGGGTTTGTTTACATCTACATAGTTAGTGCTACGTGCCACGGTTTTATCAAACTCTTTCCGTATGTTATACTGATAAGCGTATTGCAAGTTCACTATTACTCGCGGTGCAAGATGCGCATGAAATTTGGCCTTGGCGAGTTCGTGCGAAACATCTTGGTATGGCCTTCCAATATCGTATGAGAAAGTTGCAAGACTATCTTGCGGTTTTGCCGAATTAAAAGCCGCTTTAAGATCCGTTAAGTTACCGATGTGTGAGCCTGTAAAAATCCCAATCTTTGTATTAAACTGAGAGTAGTATGCCTCCATTCCCCAATTTTTACGATGGTATCCAAGTGTATACGAAAAATTACTTTCCTGCACGCCCGTATTTTTTAAGTAATATGTGGGCGTTTTGATAGTGCCACCGTTTTTTAACGTGCCTTGTATACGCCAGCTCAACCCCTTTGATTTATCGAAGTAACCTTGTAAAATTCCGGAGGCTGTGCCTAATTGTCCGTTGATCATGCCAATAAGATTTACCTCACCGGTAACCGACGCCGTATCAGGCAAATCTGCAGGTTCAACTAAAATTACCCCGGCAATGGCATCACTGCCATACCGCACTGCATTTGCGCCCTTTATCACGGTTAGTTTTTGTGCAATAAACGGATCAATTTCCGGAGCGTGTTCATTTCCCCACTGCTGTCCTTCCTGCCTTATTCCATTATTTAAAATAAGGATACGGTAACCTTGCATGCCGTGTATCATCGGTTTGGAAATAGTACTCCCCGTATTAAGTGTCGTCACGCCGTTTATCTGTTTCAACGATTCTCCGAGTGTTTGGCCACGCGTCTGGTCCAGTTCTTTTTCTGTCAAGCTTGCAGCTAATTGGGTTTGCACCATTGCTGGTTGCTTGTCCATCACATCAATTTGTTTGAGTTCTATTACGCTATGCGGTAACTTAATATTTAACTTTGTATTTTTTAATATGTCAACATAAATTATAGTATCGTTGCAACCAGAATGTTGTATAAGTAGTTTATAATTTCCCGGGCATAATCCTATAAACTTAAAGCTCCCGTGATCATTGCTAACAAGCGTATTGCCCGATCCCTGCAAACTTACAAACGTTCCTTCAAGTTCTTTCCCATGATCAAGATCCGCTATTTTACCTGTTAATGTATACGAACAGGTGTCTTGGCTATTTCCGGTAAACCATATCATCACTAACATGAATAAAAATATCAGTTTCAAGAACTTCAGCAAAATTTAAAAGCGGGTGGTAAATACAAATAAAATAGGTTTAGCAAATTGATGTTCTTAATCATTTTCTACAGTACGATGCCAAATACGATTATCCAAACAAAAATGCGAATATAGTTTGCATTTCAGTTTTGTCTAATGACAAAATCTTTAAGAGGCGAAGTAAAAAATCAATGAGATTATACTACAGGAGGACCCCGTGAAAAAGAAACATATTTTCGAGAAGATATTGCCGCAGCAATAGTGATTTTGACATTACAAACTTCAACAAAAATAAACCGTTTAGAGCCCGAAACTTCATCAGGGATAATAGCGGCCGATGCAGAAAATATATAATCACAAATAGCGCAGAAATGTTTTTGCTGGCAAAAATGGGTTTGTTCTATGCCGCAATGCGGGCCACTTAAATGTCCGAGTTCATGAATTACTTTCTCCACCATCGGTAAAAGAATAAGAACCAACAGAGCAATTGAAATGTGTGATCTAATTTTTTGTTTCACTGATGCAAATATACAGCTATTTGATATTTAAATGCCGTCGCAAAAATTGTCTCCTTTAAAACCTTATAATTTCGCAAAAAGTGTTTAGTCAGTTAGGCAAAGCTATAAGGGTTTTAAAAGAGCAAAACTAAAGTAAACAATTTTTTTTAAGCGGTAAATAAATTA
>JAYTBK010000360.1:0-3281 GCA_043737035.1 Bacteroidota bacterium
AAATAAGCACTGCAGCCGGCAACACTAACATCTACGCCGCTCTAACTCAAACATTATCCAACAGGTATTTGTATAATTTTAAAGCTAAAATTGATGGAAGCGGAACTAACAGGCGTGCAGGATTTCACTTTTTTGTAAACCATCCCGATTCAGTAAACCGTGGAAATTCGTACTTCGTTTATTTTAGGTTAGATGGCACGCAGCAGGTTCAACTATACGAAACTTCATACTCTGGTAGTGTTAATACTTTTGGTGCGCCAACTTTTACAGCTCCTATTACTTTGGTGGCAAACCAGTGGTATGATTTTAAAGTTATTTACGATCGCGTTACCGGTAAAATGGATGTTTATAAAGATAATACGCCAATAGCAACCTGGACGGATCCAACACCTCTTGCAAGCGGAAGTTTCATTTCGTTTAGAAGCGGCAATTGTAAATGGAGCCTCGATGAAATAAAAATTTATA
This sequence comes from Bacteroidota bacterium, assembly GCA_043737035.1. Lineage (GTDB taxonomy): Bacteria > Bacteroidota > Bacteroidia > B-17B0 > Aurantibacillaceae > UBA4416. Next base: position 466 of record JAYTBK010000360.1, read on the forward strand.
GATCGCGCCCAACAAGTTCGGTAAACGTTAGTATCGGTAATGCAAATGATGCACGTTACCAGAATGTTTCACCAACACAAAGTGCGTGCAAGATTAAATCAATCGTAAACGATGGCGCCGGAAATTTATCCGCTATAACTTACTATGATAATAATATTGACTGGACAAATCCCTCGGCCATTACAAGTGTTAATGATGGTAAATCAAATGATATTTCAAATGTTGTAACAAGCGATTCTTTGTCGGCCAACTGGCCTTCTTCTAAAGATGCACATTCGGGGATTGCGCGTTATTGGTATTCGGTAGGCACGAGCGCAGGTGCAACAAACACACGGAGCTGGACGAGCAATTGGGGTGATACCATTGCAACGGCTAAAAATCTTACGTTAGCACTAGGAACGACTTATTACTTTAATGTACGTTCAGAAAACGGGGCGGGTTTATACAGCAACACCATTAGCAGTAACGGGCAAACACTTGCCAGTCCTACAAACACAAACGCATCGACTTCTATAAATGATTTAGATCAAAAAAATGAAATAAGTGTTTTTCCAAATCCGTTTAATCAGAACATTGAGATTAAAATAAATTTATTTTCTGATAGTGAAGTAGCCATTTCTTTAACCGATGCACTTGGTAAAGATTTTTTTACAAATGTATCAAAAGAAAGTGCCGGATCTTTTTCAACCGTAATTAATACGAACATGTTGAATTTGAGTTCAGGATCTTATTTTATTAAAGTACGATATCACGAAACTAGTTTCACACAAAAAATAATCAAAAATTAGTTTTTCACTTCGTCGTGAGAAATTGAGTTTCCCGTCGCCACTGCAAATGGAGTATATTCGTCATTGCGAACGAAGTGAGGCAATTTCGGTGTACTACCAGTTATCTCATGCTTTCCCGAATAAGTTCGAGAAGCTGTTTCGCAAAATGGCAAATAGTGAGATTGCGTTGTGCCTCGCAATGACGTGAAAAATTGTTACTCGCAGTAAATTATAAACCGGAAAACTATAAAAAATAAATTTCCAACATTACCTTTACCGCATTAATGAAGAAAATACTTTTGATATCCGATACGCACAGCTTCTTAGACACCGCATTATTAAAGCATATTGAAGTAGCTGACGAAGTATGGCATGCAGGAGATATTGGATCTTTGGATGTTACGGATGCGATTAAAAAATTAAAACCGTTGCGCGCCGTGTATGGCAATATTGATGATGCAACCGCGCGAAAAGAATTCCCGAAAAACCAACTATTTACGTGCGAAGAAGTAAAGGTTTTTATAACCCATATTTGCGGACAGTCAACTAACTATACAAAAGAAGTGAAAGAAATGATAGCTGCTGAAAAACCAAAATTGTTTATTTGCGGGCATTCACACATTTTAAAAGTAATGTATCAAAAACAATACGACGCGTTGCATATGAACCCTGGCGCATGTGGCAAACACGGTTTCCATCAGGTAAAAACGGTACTGCGTTTTGTAATTGATCAAACGGAAATAAAGGACTTGGCGGTTATTGAGTTGGGAAAGAGGGAGTAAGAAAAATGTTTAACAGCATTTTAAATTTTGATCAGCCTGAAAAGGACTTTAATTGTGCGCAAGACATAAAAAAGCCCTCTTAAGCAAGAAGGCTTTTGATTAAAACAAAAAGAATTATTATCCTAAATATTGCTGTAACAATTTGCTACGTGAGCTATGGCGTAAACGACGAATCGCTTTTTCTTTAATCTGCCTAACGCGCTCGCGGGTAAGGTCAAATTTATCACCAATTTCTTCTAATGTTAATCCATGGTTTAAGCCAATACCAAAAAATAATTTTACAACATCACGTTCTCTTTCAGTTAAGGTTGATAAAGCCCTGTCAATTTCTTTTGATAAAGACTCCATCATTAAACCTGCATCGGCTTTTAATGAATCATGGTTAACCAATACATCAAGTAAAGAGCTTTCCTCACCATTTGCAAACGGCGCATCCATACTTACATGGCGGCCGGATACCTTCATTGTATCAGAAACTTTATCAATTGGTAAATCCAACAATTCCGCTAACTCTTCAGCACTTGGCTCACGCTCAAATTCCTGCTCAAGTTTTGAGTAAGCTTTATTAATTTTATTTAATGAACCTACTTGGTTTAAAGGTAAACGCACAATACGCGATTGCTCAGCTAAAGCTTGTAAAATAGACTGACGAATCCACCAAACGGCATAAGAAATAAATTTAAAACCACGTGTTTCATCAAAACGACGGGCGGCTTTTATCAAACCTAAATTTCCTTCGTTAATTAAATCGGGTAAACTTAAACCTTGGTTCTGATATTGTTTTGCAACCGAAACAACGAAACGCAAATTAGCACGCGTTAATTTTTCTAATGCATCTTGATCACCGTCTTTTATTTTTTTAGCGAGTACAACTTCCTCTTCGGCCGTAATTAATTCTTCCCTTCCAATTTCCTGCAAATATTTGTCTAACGATGCACTCTCGCGGTTAGTGATCGATTTGGTTATTTTTAATTGCCTCATGTTTGTGTGTTGGGTTTAAGCCTACAAAGATAGAAAAAATTAGTCATTTTCCCAATTCCCTATACGTTTGATTATAAGTTGATTAACATTTAAATTTTTATTTAACATTTAAAATAATTCCAATTACAAAATTAAAGTCCGAGCGCGTAGTAAGCCCGCATACCGTTAGGGTACACGCCTTCGATTAAAACGCCGCCCGTTTTGTGTTCAAGAATTTCTTTTACATCATTTAAATTATTTATTTTTTTCTTGTCGATTGCCGTAATAATAAATCCTTCTTTAATAC
>JAYTBK010000361.1:0-8082 GCA_043737035.1 Bacteroidota bacterium
ATTTAATTTAATGGCGTTGTTAGCGTATTTCGAGCAAGCGCTCCCAAAGGTTAATCCTCGTTTTTTTTCGTTTACCGTAATCCGGGCGGCCGCAAGCATTGCTTTTAATACTTCAATTTCTGAGTTGGCAGGACTTAATGAATCGGCTTTTTTTATAAGCGACTCGCTTTTATCGCATTGTCCATCCACATCAGTTTTATCCATTTCAAATGCTGCCGCAACATTACATAATCCCGCGTAATAGTAAGGAATCCACTGAGTTTTTTCTGCAATAGCAATAGTTGTAAATACACCAGCCAGTTTTAAAAGATCGGTTTTACCGGTTGCTGCGTTGAAAAGCGAAACCTGTTTTTTCATTCCATCTTTGTAAAACGCACTTTGCGCAAAGCATGAATCATCAAATAAACCTAGTACAAAAATTAAAATAAATATGTTGTACCAACGTTTCATTATACAAATATAAACTACTTTACACCAAATTTTACAAGTTGTTTTTTGCAAATTAAATGAAAGCGGTGTCAAAAAGAAAACGCTCGTTTGGTGCACTACAATCGGAAAAAAATGTAGAAATAGTTTTATTGTATAAAAAAGTTACTGGGGTTTTTGGTAGTAAAGAGAAAATTAATGCCAGGATAGAAACGGAAAATCTTGCCCTCGGAAAAATCAAACCAAAACAATTATTAGATAAAACTTTTGATATAAGTTTATTAAAAGACGAACTCACCCGAATTGAAATTGGTGTATTGGCATGATCGCATTTAGGTTAAGCAACTCAAAATGTGCAAAAGACTTATCCGGAAAAGGCGCAGAAAAAAGCGGCGAACGATGAAGCAGTAAATGAATAGCCATTATTTATACAAGCAAGTCGAAGGCGTTGTGTACTAAAGAAATTAAGGTTCATAAGCGTCTTGGAAATATTCCGCTTGGCTACGAAATTACTACCATTGAAATTCCTGATACTTTTTCTATAAAAGAATTAAGTAAAAAGTAAGTACCAAAAGACTGGAAAATTTTTCCGCACGCCCACTCCACTCAACTAATTGGCGATAAATTTATAAAGGAACAAAACCATCTTGTGCTACGAGTTCCGTCAGCAGTTGTTCAGAGCGAATTTAATTACTTGATTAATCCAAATCATTCGAGCATTAAATCCCTTATTATCAAATCCATTGAGCCATTTACATTTGATGAACTATTGTTTATTAAATAACAGTTAGCGATTACTTACAAAAATAAAATTGGCTATTCTATAATTTTCTTTTAGGGCGTGCCCCCTGCGGGTCAGGCTGTTTGCGTCAATCTTTTTCTTCACTCCATTGCGTAAAAGGATTTTGCTTCCATCCTTCACGCAATCCGCTCAAATGTAAAATACACTGTCATCTAAAATTATTTCAATAATGGGTTTAGTTAGGAAAGTTAGCGCCAGAGATGTGAAGGGCTTACTTCTTTTGTTTATTTCTTCGGCAAACAAAAAACCGCAGCGTAGCAGAGACCAAAGCAGCCAGCTAGGGGCACCCAAATAAAAATAAATGCCTCGATAAAATATAACGAAACCACTCGTTACAAAAAATTATTCATCTTCAAGCAATTACATTTTAAATACTGCTAATGCAACAGCAATCAACAATTTGTTAATAGTTTGTTTATTAATAAAAAAGTATTACCTTTGCACCGCAATTAGATTTAATATTTGCATCCAAACATTGTAACCGCGCCTACGACGGGCTATTAAAGGTTACAGCTACTGCGGAAATTAAATCTCTTTATAGCAGCTAGTAATAATAATTTAAACAAAAACAAATGACATTTCAAGACTTAGGCTTGGAGCCAATGCTCCTTAAGGCCGTAACTGAAATGGGCTTCGAAAATCCTACGCCCATTCAAGAACAAACCATTGCGCAATTGCAAGGCAAATCTACGGATATTGTTGCATTAGCGCAGACTGGTACAGGAAAAACAGCAGCTTTCGGGTTACCGTTGCTTGCAAAATTAGATTTAAACGATCGCTCAACACAGGCTTTAATTTTAGCGCCAACACGCGAGCTTTGTATGCAAATTACAAAAGACATTGTTAACTACTCAAAGTATCTTGGTGGAGTAAGAGTTACTGCGGTTTACGGTGGAGCGCCAATTATGGGCCAGATTCGCGAAATTAAAGCGGGCTCACAAGTTATTGTTGCCACGCCCGGCCGTTTAATCGATTTAATTGATCGTAAAGCAATAGATTTATCTCATGTAGATGTAGTTGTATTGGATGAAGCAGATGAAATGTTGAACATGGGCTTTAAAGATGATTTGGATTCCATTTTAAGCAACACACCGCCAACTAAAAACACATGGTTGTTTTCTGCTACAATGCCGCGCGAAGTAGAACGTATTGCAAGCAAATACATGGAAACTCCATTATCCATTTCTGTGGGTAATCGTAACCAGGGTGCAGAAAATATTGAACACATTTATTACCAAGTCCAACAACGCGACCGTTACGCAGCCTTGAAGCGTATTGCCGATTTTTATCCGGATATATTCGGTATCGTTTTTTGCCGCACAAAAGCTGAAACACAGGATGTAGCCGACCAATTAATTAAAGATGGTTACAATGCAGATGCTTTACATGGTGACTTATCGCAAGCACAACGTGATTTGGTTATGAAGCGTTTCCGTAGCCGCACATTACAAATGTTGGTAGCAACCGATGTAGCAGCTCGTGGTATTGATGTAAATAATGTAACACACGTTATTAATTATAATTTGCCTGAAGACGCCGAAAATTACACACACCGCAGCGGGCGTACTGCGCGTGCCGGTAAATCGGGTATCGCAATAGCAATTGTTACCGCAAAAGAAACTTTTAAAATAAGGGAAATTGAGCGCATCATACAAAGTAAGTTTACTAAGGCAGATGTGCCAACAGGTGTAGATGTTTGTGAAAAACAATTATTTCATCTTGTACATAAATTACATGCGGTAGAAGTGAAAGATGATGAAATTGAAAAATACCTTCCAAAAATTTACGACGAGTTAAAAGACCTTTCAAAAGAAGAATTAATAAAGCGTTTTATTTCTGAAGAGTTCAATCGTTTTTATACGTATTACCAAAATTCGCAAGATCTTAATGTCGGTGGCGATGGCGCACCTAACGGAAAAACTACGCGTTTCTTCGTTAACATGGGTCAGTTAGATGGATTTAACCGCAACTCCATTAAAGATTTCTTAGTTGAAATATCTAACATCCATCCACGAATGGTATTTAACATTGATGTGAAAAACAGTTTCTCTTTCTTTGAAACTGAAAATAAACACATGGATGATTTCTTAAATTTAAACAAAGCAGGCATCGAATTTAACGCGCGCGCAGTTTCTTTTGAAGTATCGAAAGCGAAAAGCAGTGGTAGTTATGGAGAAAAACGTTCGTTCGGCGGCGGATCGCGCGAAGATGGCCAGCGTAAATCTTATGGTGGTGGCGAACGCCGATCATCTTACGGCGGTAACCGCGAAGGTGGTGGCGGCGAAAGAAAAACGTACGGTGGAAACCGTGAAGGTGGCGAACGCAAATCTTTCGGTGGGAACCGCGAAGGTGTTGAGCGCAAAACATACGGCGGCAACAAAGAAGGCGGAGAACGTAAAACATATGGCGCTGGTGAAAGAACGTCTTCTTTTAGCAAACCAAGCGGTGAAAAATCGTACGGCGGTAACAGAGAGGGTGGTGAACGCAAAAGCCGTTTTAACAAAGGATAATAACTAAGTTAGGTGGACGCAACTACAGTATTTTTTAAAAAACCAAACATAATTTTGCAGGTTAGAAAAAAGATATTATATTTGCGTCCCTTTTTGAGGGGAAAACACTTATAAAGAATTTAACATCATGTCACGTATTTGTCAATTAACCGGAAAAAAAGCGATGAAAGGAAACAATGTTTCTTTTTCTAACAGTAAAACACGTCGCCAGTTTAAAGTGAATTTAAAAACTAAAAAGTTTTTTGTTCCAGAAACAGGCGAATGGGTTACATTACGTGTTTCAACATCTGCAATTAAAAATATTAATAAAAAAGGAATTTACGCATGTTTAAAAGAAGCTGTAGAAGGCGGAATTTTAGCTTAATTTCAACATAACATAGCAAATGGCAAAAAAAGGTAATAGAATTCAGGTAATCTTAGAGTGCACAGAGCACAAAGATAGTGGCAAACACGGAACTTCCCGTTACATTACTACTAAAAACAAAAAAAATACACCCGATCGTATCGAGTTGAAAAAATATAATTCGATACTAAAAAAAATGACGGTACATAAAGAAATTAAATAATCCATTAAACTAAAATACAATGGCAAAGAAAGTAGTTGCAACGTTAAAAACAGGTAAAGGTAATAGCTTTACAAAAGTGATAAAAGTAGTTCGTTCGCCAAAAACTGGTGCTTACGCTTTTAGGGAAGAAATTGTGCAAAACGAATTAGTAGCGGACTATTTGAAAAAATAAATTTCGATTTTTTTTTGATGAAAGCTTCTTCAGCAATGAGGAAGCTTTTTTGTTTTTATAATTATGGAACGCCCATAACGTGTGTTAAGCAGATTAAACCAGGATTAGAACAAATAAAGGGGCAGCGCATAGTGAGAGGGAACCGCATCGAGCGATCATTTGTATTCCAACTATCTATACATGATCATCCCCATGATCCGTTAATCATTCGCCCCAAAACCTCCGTTCATCATAATCATATGCGTTATCAGCGTTCCATAATATTTAATACATTTGTAGCCACTAACCACTCGCGTTCTATGGGATTTTTTAATAAATTATTTGGTAAAGAAGAAAAAGAAAGCTTAAACGAAGGTTTATCCAAAACCAAAGAAAGTTTTTTTGGTAAACTTGCTAAAGCCGTTGCCGGAAAATCGACTGTAGATGCGGATGTTTTAGATAGCCTGGAAGAAGTACTAATTTCGGGCGACGTTGGCGTAACTACTACTTTAAAGATCATTAAGCGCATTGAAGCGCGTGTTGCAAAAGACAAATATGTTAGCACAACAGAATTAAATACCGTATTGAAAGATGAAGTAGCCTCATTGCTTATGGAGAATAATTCTTCTGACACTCTTTCGTTTGAAATTCCAAAATTGATTAGCCGTACAGGCGAGAAAATTCCCTATGTAATAACGGTTGTTGGCGTTAACGGCGTTGGCAAAACAACTACCATTGGGAAATTATCGCACCAGTTTAAAAAAGCCGGTTACCATGTTGTGCTTGGTGCTGCAGATACTTTTAGAGCCGCCGCTGTAGAGCAATTAACAATTTGGAGCCAGCGTACAGGTGTAGACATTGTTTCGCAAGGCATGAATGCTGACCCTGCGAGCGTTGCGTTTGATACCTTGAGTAGTGCGAAAGCAAAAGGTGCCGATGTAGTTATTATTGATACCGCAGGCCGCTTGCATAATAAAATTAATTTAATGAATGAATTGACCAAAATAAAAAACGTGATGAAGAAAGTTATTCCTGACGCTCCTCATGATGTTTTATTGGTTTTAGATGCTAGCACGGGCCAAAACGCCATAGAACAGTGCAGGCAATTTACAGCAGCGACAGATGTAACCGCTTTGGCTTTAACAAAGCTAGATGGCACAGCCAAAGGCGGGGTAGTAATTGGCATCTCCGACGAATTTAAAATTCCGGTTAAATATATCGGCGTTGGAGAAAAAATGGACGACCTGCAAGTATTTAACCGAACGGAGTTTGTAGATAGTTTGTTTAGCAAGGAATAGAAATGGCTAAACCTCAAGTTCAAGAAATAAAATTAGATTCAGAAATAATTCCTAATAAGGGTATTGGAGATATCCATTTAGGAATGAATTGTTTTTATCTAAGAAAATTATTTTCCGAGAATTACTATGCAGATGGTGGCTACTCAGATGAAGCGAACAAAGGAGATTGGTCAAGCAAACTGTGGGACATATTTTTACAAAACTTAGATTTAAATTATAACGACTTTATTTCCATTACTGTTAATTTATTTACTGGGCAAGTTTCACACATCCGCGTAAAAAACACTTTTAGTGGGAAAATTTTAAATACGGTTGGCATTGGTGACACAGTTAAAATATTTTATCAAAAAGCACCTTCACTGAATTGCAAGTACACAGAATTTAGTGAAGGCGAATTTTTTTCTGGATTCAAGACCGATATGGATTAAGTATCAAAATAGGCGATGGTTTGTTAGAATGTTATTCAGAGGAAGAATTACAAAAACCACTGAATATCCCAATTCAAGAAATTGAAATATTCGATGATAATCAACGACTACCAATTGGCGAAGAGATTTTACCAAACGAGTGGCAGAATTGCTAATCTAAATTCGAGTACTTTCAAATTAACATCAGACACACCCCTCAATCCCCTCTTTTTAGAGGGGAAGCCGAACTGTTTAACTTTCTATAAAATCAATTCCTTCTAACTCATGGAAAACATCAAACAAAAAGTAGATGTTTAAAGATTATACAATTTTAAATTATTCCTCTGCCGCGTTCAACATATTCATTTTCCGTAAAAACTGAACTTTCTTCGTTGGACTAGCAGTTGTAAATTGAAATGCCGGTCCACTCTTCACATCTTGCTTCCGATCTTTGGGTTTCAAACTTTTGATGTCGTTATTAAATTCAGCATTACTGCTCACCACACTCATTGCCCCTTTAAAATAAGAAAAGAAATACCAGGTTTGTGGATCTAGCTCAATATAAAAGTTAAAAGTATCTCCACCTTTTTTCTTAATTACCTGTACGTAACCGGGCACTTGTTTATATACTTCAGTTCCACCAATTGCGCCAATGCCTATTTTTCCGTAAGAAATAAACGATCGACTCCTTTCATCAAACTTTAATTGAATATTGGTGAGTAAAAGTGTTTTGTCAAACTCATCAGGAAACTTTTTAATGTTTCCATATAAGTTTAAATCAGAAATTGTTTTATCAGCCCTCTCTTTACCCAACATTTCAGTAATACCTTTCGTAAACACGGGCTTGCCAAAATCAACCGGTGCAAGAGTGTTTTCATAAACTAAAATATCTTTTTGCATTTTCTTCAACGCGCCTTTGTCAAAAAAGAAATCTACGGTAGTCATCATTTCAAAAGTAGCTGAATCATTAATGGTACTGTGCGTGGCAATGCCAATGCTGTTAAGTTTAACCTGCCCAAGATCAGTTCCAAAATTCATCTTGCCCTCGGCATAAACTTTACAATTGTCGGTGTTTAAACTAACATAACTACCCGGTAAACTTTGCTCTACAAATTTTTCTCTATTTGTAATAACATATTCTCCACGCTGTTTATTAAATCCTAAAAAACCATAGACACCAATAATGTCAACGTCTTTACGTCCTTCTTTTAAAGAAATAAAGGATGAATACACTTTTCCTGAATCCGGTCCGTAGATAATAGCTGAACCAATTTCTTTATTATTTACATCGTTGGCACTCGAATCAATCGGTATTAAAATTTCTTTCGGATCTATTTCACCGTTAAACTTTAAGTAAGCTTTTCCAATGCGGCTGCAATTGTGCACAATTTTAGTACCGCCCTGATAGGTTAAAAATTTATTTGAAGCATATAAAAACACCTTGCCTGCAAAACTAAAATAATCGTTGAACTGAAATTTAGCATCCTCGCCAATTAATCCTTCCGAAACTGTTTGCCCGGTAGTATCAGGCTTTATCGTATTAAATTTTATGAGGTAGGGCTTATTGTTTTCATCAAGATATTGATACTCGCCTTTTGCTAGGTAACTTTTTTTACCGAAAATGGCCGCGGTTACATTTCGGATGGTATGATATTTTGTAACTGTATTTGCGAGTATAATTGCATTTTTAAGTGTGTCGATTACCGCGCTTCGTCTTACCACAACTTTACCGGAATCGGGGAAAATACGCGCATCTGCAACATTTATAAACGGTACATTAACACAGCTTATAATATATTTCCTAATATTATAATTCGCGGCAGGAGCTATAAAACGTAGAGAATCTTGTTTTGGATGAATCGAAATAAATTCAGGTCCGTCTAATTCCATTGCATTTTCGGTGTTTCTATCAAGTTTTTTCT
>JAYTBK010000362.1:0-3270 GCA_043737035.1 Bacteroidota bacterium
TATTAAAGTGTTACGGGCATATGTATTGAATAGATATTGTAAGAATTAACGAATGAAAGACTTAAGTTCCATTCATTGCATTTTAATAGATGACGATGAGGAGGAAATAGAAATATTTAAAATGGCATTGCTGGATTTAGCTCTGCCAGTTACATGTTCAACTTTCATCAACTTTAGCGAGGCACTTACTGCTATAACTAGTAAATCAATTTTACCCGACTGCATTTTTCTGGATTTACATATGGGAAAAACAACCGGTAGGGAATGTTTAATAAACTTGAAATCCAATAAAATGGTTTCTGATGTACCCGTGGTAATCCTTTCGGGTTCGAATAACGAGTTAGAAATTATTAACCTAAAGACATTAGGCGCTCAGGAATTTATGGTAAAAGCTGAGTCGATACCTGATCTTAAAAATGCTCTACATTCCTACTTCACCGAAAATTATAATCTGATATCGGGTTCAAGTTAAATTGCTATTTGATTTTTTACAACGATCGCAAAAGGAAGTAAATTTTTTTCCTTTACCAATATAATAACATATAGTCTGTAAGTTGCAGCGTTTACATTTTTTCATAGATAAGCCAATGTGTTTTCAATACAAGCGCCTTTTTCCATTCGTAAAAATCGAAATTTTAATTCAGGGCTTCAAAAATTAATTCGGTGAGTTTTTTAAGTGGCAGGTGCCCTACTCAGTTATTAGGATGAATTTTTGTTCTGTACAACACTTCATTTTTTATGATATTACCAACGTCCGAAAACATTTTCTGATTCACTAAAATATCGCAAATATTTTCATCGACCAACAATTTTATTTTTTTACGTGCTTTTTTCGGAACCCATTCATCCGACAAAACATCTGCTGAATAATCGTACACATCATCGGAGTTGCCCTCTTCAATTTTAAGAGTGCGAGGTAAAAATTCATCTAACCATTTTTCGCTGGCCTAGCTTCTTATAAATATAAGATAACTCGAATAATGTATAAGAAATTCGGAATAAAATTCCACGCTATTTTATAATTTCGAACTTCTATACTGTGATTGTATAAATTACTTTACACTTATTCATTTTTTTTGCGGGCACAACTTTTTAAAACACATTGTAGAATTATCATATATATACTTTTTGGGAAAAATAATTTTAACTCAAAAAGACACAGGCAACTTAATTGTTGCCTGTTTTTTTTAATAAAAACTTTTATAAAATTTAATGCGGATGAACCATCTTTTGAAGGGTGTAAATTTCATCCCACTGTTGTTGCGTAACGAGTTTAAGTACTACTACAGCAATTTCATGAACCGATTTTCCGCTTGCGTTTGCTTCTTTAGCAATGACGGCTGAGGTTTCATAGCCTAACACCGGATTTAATAAAGTAACAATGCCAATACTGTTCATTACATAATCGTTACATATTTTAGTATTTGCCGTAATTCCTTTTATGCATTTATCGTTTAACGTTTTTATGGCGTTTAGCAAATAATCGAGTGATGTAAATAAACTAAAAGCGATAACAGGCTCCATCACGTTAAGTTGTAATTGTCCCGCCTCGGCTGCCATACTAATGGTAACATCTGCACCAACAATATAAAACGCTGTTTGATTTACGACTTCCGGTATTACGGGATTTACCTTGCCAGGCATAATTGACGATCCCGGTTGCATTTTTGGCAAGTTAATTTCGTTTAACCCGCATCTTGGCCCTGAAGAAAGTAATCGTAAATCATTACAAATTTTAGAAGTTGTAAGTGCTGTTCTTTTTAAAATTCCCGAAAGTTGTATGTAAGCGCTGGTATCAGAACTTGCATTAATGAGATCATTAGATAAAGTAATTGGAATTCCCGACACTTCTGCCAAATACTTTGTAACCAGTTCGGGATAACCTTTTGGTGTATTAACCATTGTCCCGATAGCTGTGCCGCCCATATTACAAACGGGTATAAATGCAAGAGCATCCCGTAAACTGGAAATATTTTTTCCAATCGTCGTGGCAAAACCATTAAATTCTTGTCCTAACAACATTGGTACGGCGTCTTGTAACTGTGTCCGCCCCATTTTTAAAATATCTTTAAATTCAATCGCTTTTTGCGAAATTGAATGTTGAAGTTCTTCCAAAACAGAAATGCACAACAAAACTTTTTTATAAAGGGTAATGCTTATTGCGGTTGGATACGTATCGTTAGTAGACTGTGAACAATTAACATGATTATTGGGATGAAGAAATTCGTAATCTCCTTTAACACGACCCATCGATTCTAAGGCTATGTTAGCAATAACTTCATTCGCATTCATATTAACCGACGTTCCAGCTCCACCTTGTATCATATCGGTGATAAACTGATCGTGAAACTCGCCGGCTATAATACGGTTACACGCATTGACGATTTCGTTGGAAAGTTTTTTATCAAGTACACCGCAATCTTTATTTGCCATGGCGCACGCTTTTTTTACATATGCAAACGCATTGATGAACAAAGGCTGAGATGACATTTTAATTCCGGTAATATCAAAATTTTCGATCGCACGCATGGTTTGCACACCATAATATGCATCATTTGCAATTTCTTTTTCACCTATAAAATCGTGTTCGACTCTTGTATCCATATTTCAAATTTAAATTAACTATCCGTTAAATGTGATGCATTAAATGTAGTATTTTTAGTAAATTTAACATGGTATTTCAATTAAAATAAATCAAATCTTTTCTCACATTTAATGAATTTCTTATGGAAGACTTTAATAAGAACGATGAAAACTGGAAGTGGAATATTTTCTATTTTAACATTAAGGACAATCGGATTTTTGTTCCAAAAAAAAATCCGCAAACTGGCATAACGCTAAATTTTGCAAACCCTATGTCGATCATTGTGATATCCATTTTTATTACCGTTATTGGACTTTTGGTGGTTTACAGATATTAATTTGCCTTTATAAATTTTTTTTGATACACACCACTTTTAGTCGCTATGTTAATCATGTAAATTCCCGGCGCCCAATCCGCAACAATGTCAATCGTGTAACCATCGTTTGCAATTTTTGTTAGTTCAAAATTTACCGGTTTGTTAAGAATGTCTGTTAAAGCTAATTTCAGAATATCTTCCGCTAAATAAAACGTAATTCTATCTTTCGCAGGATTAGGAAATAATTTGATTTCTTGTTGAGCGATTTCCGAAATTGAATTTGGCATCGCATTTAAAATAGTACTCGCAAGGCACATGTTAGGAATGCCCCAACCGTATAAATTATCGGGCGCGGCAGATTTGTTTGATG
>JAYTBK010000363.1:0-3260 GCA_043737035.1 Bacteroidota bacterium
AGATCGTGTATATTTTTAAGAAAATAGGATTTTACGTGTTTCTTATTTTTTCGCTTGCCTCAGCCGGTGTTGCTTACTTTTATTTAAAGGACAGTAAGGCTCCGAAAAGCAACGTTGTGGAGCACATTCCATCCAGCACAATGTCTACGATAGAAACAGTTAATGTGGGCGAATTGGTTTCTACTTTAACGCATCAAAATTTACTTTGGAATTTACTTTTAAACAACCCTGCCATTAGTAAGACACAAAATGCAATAAATTATTTCGATTCCATTTTTAAAAGTGATAAAGTTTTTGCAAGCCTGTTAAGCAACAATAATGTATTTCTTAGCTTTTTAAAAAACGGAAACACTGTTGATATTCTTCTTCAATTTAAATTGAAGGAACGAAAAGATGACGAAGCAGTTAATACATTTTTTAAAACACATTTAACTGACGAAAAGGGCGGAGCTTCCTTTGCCGCATTCAGCCTACCTATTAACAGTGGTAAATGCTACGCATGTTATGTAGACGGGATCGTTTATTTTTGTTCCGATTTTTCTGTACTACAAAAATGTGTCGACCTAAATAAGTCAGTATCGCTCGCAGCAAATACAAACTATTTGAAATTATCGGGTTTAAATGGAAATCAGAAAACTAAGATATATATAGATCACGGCCGCGCTAATTTGTTTTCGGAAAAAATACTGAATGGAGAATCTGTATTTAATTTAACTATTGGCTTAAATGAACTTTCCTTAAACGGATACACAAACAAAGATTCTGCATCGCAACTATTTTTAACTCAAGGGCAATCAGAATTAAGGTTAAGAGAGTTTGGTAAACTGCCTGATCATGTCTGTTCGTTTTATGCTTTTGCCGTAAATGACGCAAAAGTATTTTTTAAAAATGTCGATAAAAACCTATCTAACTGTTTAGCTACTGCCAATGCAAAGGCTTGGCGAGTGTTAAACGAAAAAGCTTTATATGATATTAAACAGGAGTGTTACGACAATATATCGGGTGAAATTATTGTGGCTGATTACCAGGTGAACAATAACGCTTGTGAGCTTTTGCAGATGAAAATAAATGATGAAGATAAAGCTGTGGATTTTTTAAAATGTATGAGCGATAGCGCAATGGATGTATCTGGTAAAAATATATTTGTGTTAAACAAAAGCTTTTGTAATCTATTTGCATTTAATGCGGAAAGTAAAAATATGGAGTACGCATGCATACACTCTAGCAATTTAGTTTTTATATCTGATACAATCATGCTGCAACATTATGTAGCCGGTATTACAAACAGTGCGGTGCTTAGCAAAAATTCAACTTTTAATAAGTATGCGAACGAAAATCTTGCGCAAGCGTGTAATTTTTTGTTTTATGAAAATAATATGGGGCAATCGTCCGGTAAAATTTCGTCGTTCATCATCCCCAAACAATTGAGTGGAAATACTAAAATATTTTCTCAGATTTCCGTAAGCGCAAAAAACCAAAACGCTGCCATCCAGCTTCGTATTCATTTTAATCATTTGCAGCCTGAAACTTCCTCTGGCAAAGGGAGTAATAACAATGCAATCTGGGAGTATGAGGCAGATACCTCAATTGTTTCGGGCGTATATATATTTAAAAACCACGTTACAACAGAAAATGAACTTTGTTTGCAAGATGCGGACAATACCTTTTATCTTATTAACACGACAGGAAATATTATCTGGAAAAAATCAATTTCAGAAAAAATAAATTCGCACATTTTTACCGTTGACGTTTTTAAAAATGGAAAATGTCAAATGTTATTTAGTAGCGAAAATTATTTACATTTATTAGATAGAAACGGAAATTATGTTCAGGGTTATCCGGTTAGAGTGCCGCAGAGAATGACATCGCCTATTACATTATTGGATTACGAAAACAATATGGATTACCGAATATTTTTTGCATGCGCCGATAAAAAAATCTACAACTATTCGCTATACGGAGTAAAAACGGAAGGATTTAAACCCGTTAAAACATTAAATGAAGTTGCGTTGCCGTTGTTATACGCTAAAGTTGGAGTTAGCGATTATTTAATTACAGCGGATGTTGAAGGAAAGCTATATGCGTTTAGTAGAAAAGGCGAGGACAGAATTGATTTTAAAAATACTTTAATTAAAGGCCTAAGGCATTTGCATATTGAAGGAGGTAGTAATTTGAATAATACGAAAATAATTTATGTCGACGATAAAAATAATTTGTTGGATAAAATTTCATTATCGGATAAGAAGGAAGCGCTAAAGTTGGGAGATGAATTAAACGAATTTAACGCGTCGTTTAATTTGTTTAATGATGATAAGCAAACGGATGTTATTTTATTTGGTGACGGCGCAATTTACGCATATGATCTTTTTTCCGAAAAATTATTTGAATCCTTTGATGATAAAGCTGTGTATCGCAATGCAGTATTATTGCAATATCACAACAGTCTTTGTGTGATGGCCTTTGATGAAGCAGGGCACAAAATTAATGTGATATCAATGGAGGGTAAAATTATTTTTTCGTTTAGTGACGTAACTGCAGTGCCTCTTGTTACAGAATTGTATAATGATGGAAAGAAGTATATGATAACCACTCAGCATAAACGCATCAGTTGTATGCGTATGGATTAAATATTATTAACTGAACTGCAACGGTTTTAATTTCTCGCCAGCGGCCATGGCTATTTTAGTTATTTTTTTTGCCTTGTTTCTGTTCGTTTGGCCGTTGCCAGCCACTGTAGAATGGATTTTTGTGCCCAGCGACTCAACAACAGAAAGTAAGTTTTTGAATTAGGTAGTTTTTTAAATTTCTTTTCAAAATCTTGACGAATAGTCAATTTTTCAAGATCACCTAAAATTATCCATGGGCCGTTTTCCTTTGCAATATCTAGGCTTTGGTAACCAACGGGAGCAATTAATTTTTCGGCGAGTAGCCGTTCTATTTTGTCTTTATTAATTTTCGACCATATACTTTCGCTTTTCTTTTACAAAAAAATTGCATGTATTTTTTTTCATCAATCAGCACCGCGTTATTGTCGATCCAGCCAAAACACAACGCTTCATCTACTGCTTGACTCCAAGTTATAGACGGTTTATCAG
Source organism: Bacteroidota bacterium (assembly GCA_043737035.1). Taxonomy (GTDB): domain Bacteria; phylum Bacteroidota; class Bacteroidia; order B-17B0; family Aurantibacillaceae; genus UBA4416. The sequence continues at coordinate 3,096 of JAYTBK010000363.1, forward strand.
ACTTTTTTTGTAATAAATTAACCACACCGATTGTTTCACCACATGATTTTTTTTCAATCATTGCCGCCATTTCGCATGCGTTGCTGGGTAGAATGTTTCAATTTCAGTTTTTTGCATATATATATATATTAGAGTTCGCCACAGATACGGGCTGCAAAAATTAAA
>JAYTBK010000364.1:0-8045 GCA_043737035.1 Bacteroidota bacterium
CCGCAAAATTTCGTGAGCCGTTTCATCAAATTGTATTCGACGGTAAATCGAAATTCGTGGACGATACAGTTTACATGAATCGGTTTTTAAAACAAATTGTGCGGGTTAGCATTGTAGATTCATCAGGATATTTTAAAGTAAAAACAGCACAGGTAAAACAATATTTTCAAATGGTTGGTAAATTAAGTTTAGATAACGACAAACGATCGCCATTAAAAAACAACACGGTGGAGTTGCTCAATAAAAATAAAATGGTAATAGCAAAGGTGCAAACTTCCAACCATGGTATTTTTGTTTTTACAGGTATTGATCGGGATGAGACGCATGGTTTAACCATACAACTAAGTGGAATTGACAACCCAAATAATAATAAAATTAAGCTAGAAAATATTTTAGGAGAAGTAATTTTAAATTCCGGCTTTGTTAATGGAACCTATCAGTTTATAAATTCTCCGCAAAATAAAATGGTAGAAAAACTTACTGATAAAGATTTCAAATTTAATATCGGAGGAAAGGTAGTATTAAGAAACGGTGACGTAAAAAAAATTGGTTCCGGGAAAACAGTAGTCCTACTAAGCGGAAAGAATAACGTGGTGCAAACGGTAACGACAGATGTTTTCGGAAACTTTTTATTTCCTAAAATATTACCTTCTTCCAAATATACAATTGCGTTTGATACAACTGATTATGGAAAGTTTAAACCCGAACTGTATTCGGTAAAAGACAAATTTATTGCACCGGTTGATTCGGTTAATTCTGCGCGCTTTAATTATTGTTTTACTTCAGATTCCAGTCCAAAATTTAATAATCTGTTACTCGATGATTCTGAACTGAAAATGAATGTGAAAGGCCGCATTTATGGCGACAATAAAAATAATCCTCTTTCGGATTTAAAGATGATGTTGCTTAACGATAAATTTAATATAGTTGATTCAGCCACAACAAACGCTGAGGGCAACTTCGCTTTTAATTATATGCCCTACAACCGGCAATTTATTATAAGTGCCAATAACGAAAATAATATTTTAGAAGCTTTTAATAATATTTTAGTGTTTGATAATGCAAGTAATCTTATTAAAATTGTTTCAAACGTTAAAGGACAAAAATTTAATTACAAACCTTTAGCCCTTGAACAGAGTCGCATATCCGAAATATTTATTGATGAACCATGGCTCAAAATAGTGAACCGTAAAAAAAATAATAGTAGCGAGAAGACGATTATCACTGAAAATATTTTATTTGATTTTGATAAAGCGTTGTTGCTGGAACCCGCAAAACAAACTTTGGATAAAATAGCATTGGTAATGCAGTTAAACGCAAATTTTACCGTTGAGCTCGGCGCACATTGCGATAGTAAAGGCAACGACGCGTACAATTTTAAACTCAGCGAAGAGCGAGCCGCCGCCGCAAAAAATTACTTGATTTCAAAAGGTGTGGATACGGAGCGGTTAACCGCGAAAGGTTATGGCGAAACCACACTCATCAATAATTGCGGAAATGCCCTATTGTGCGCTGATAGCGAGCATGCCGTTAACAGGCGCCTTGAATTTACTTTAATATTTAATAAATAAAATGTTTGTTGCTGATGAAATAATTGAAAGTTCGCAGATTCTTTATGAAGATAATCACTTGATTGTGATTAATAAAAAAGCTTCAGAAATTGTACAAGGCGATAAAACAGGCGATATGCCTTTATCAGAAAAAGTAAAAAATTACATTAAGCAACGCGATCAAAAACCCGGAAATGTTTTTTGCGGCGTATGTCACCGGCTCGACCGACCCGTTTCAGGCATTGTAATTTTTGCGAAAACAGGGAAAGCGTTATCGCGGATGAATGAAATTTTTAGAGATAAAACCATTTCTAAGACGTATTGGGCAGTCGTTAAAAATAAACCACCACAATTAACACAGCATCTGACCCACTATTTAATAAAAAACGAAAAATTAAATAAGTCAAAAGCGTTTGATGTTGAAAAAAGCGGATCATCAAAAGCGGAATTGGAATACACGTTGCTTGCGTCTATTTCTAATTACCATTTGCTGGAAATTAATTTATTTACCGGAAGGCATCATCAAATACGGGCACAACTTAGCGCTATTGGTTGCCCTATAAAAGGCGATCTTAAGTATGGTTTTGACCGATCAAATTCCGACGCTTCCATTCATTTACACTCGTATAAAGCAGAATTTATTCATCCGGTGAAACTCGAAAAAATCTCCATTATATGCAAACCGCAAACAACGGATACCGTTTGGAATGAATTGATTAAGGCGGTTTAATTAACGGGGAGATTAGAATCGTTGGCTCGACAAAAGCTTGGCTTTGTGACGAATTGTTTGCTTTACCCAATTATTTAAAACTATAACCATATTTCAGTTCAGCTGAAATAGTATTCTCAATATTTGCACTTATCTGTTTTTTCACACTGTCTAATTGACCGAAACAAATATTTGCGAAAATTTAAACTCATCAACTTTTACGAATGTCGGCTTGCTTTGAGACGTATTATTTGTTTCGTTATTGGAGCTACATGAATTTATAGTTAATGAAATTAAACTAATCGTTATTGCAAATATGTTTTTCTTAATTGTCATATCGAATTGAATTACTGCAAACTATTACATACCCAAATATAACAATGTTTTCAACCAAAATAGTTAACCACACGTTCTCAAAACTCTACAACCGCAACCACCGTAAACCTAAAAAATGAAATACGTTAATAAGGCTCAAAACTAAGCAGCCATTAGCTTAATGTCTGTTAACACGCGGTATTTGCTAACAAGGCCGTGGTAAATTTTTCGTTCTAAAATTGTTACTTTATCGCAGGTAAACTCTTCCTGAAACGGTTGCTTCGAAATTACCTTAATGCTTTTATTATAATTGGTTCGTGGTATGGTGCGCGCAATAGTTAAATGCGGTGTAAACGCGCGGGGCTTTAATCCCAGCAACGCGTGTAGTTTGTTATATATAAGCGTAAGGGCAGTTGCATCTTTTAACTTAGCATAAATTGTATTGGAAACAGTGCCGTGCGTAAACTGATCGAATCCATTAAAAGCTAAATTGAAGCCCGGCATTTTCGAAAAAAGATCCGTCATCACATCAATAAAATGGCTGTTAACCGGGCTAAAAGAATTAAACGACATAATTGAAACCGGCGATACATTATTTAAATTATAGGTGTTTAAAGGCACCGCTTTATGCAACGTTTGTTTTAAGCTTTTAATTTTATGCTTGGTTGTTTCCGGCGGCGCGATGATAAAAAAATATTCAAACAAAACATCGTTGTTATCATTGGCTTGCGTTTCTTTTACTTCCGGAAACAAAGAAAGTTGCGGTAATGCTGCGTTTGGAGTGTGGTTTGATTTCTTATTCATTACTTTTTTCTTATTACTAACAATTTGCTGGTCGTAAAATTACTATAAATAACAACTATCAATTGCTACAATTTGTAGCATTTTTATTTGAACTATTTTATCGCTAAAACGTTGTTCGTTAATTTTTATTTGAGGCTTTTCCCGCATTTCGCTGTATCTTTTTCGCAAAGAGGCAGTCAAAAAGGATGCCACTACATTTGGGGCTAAAAAAAGTAAATCGTACGGGAAATAATGAAGTGATTTTTCCCGAACAAGATTGTGAGGATTTAACAGCGCAACACCGTTTTTAAAAAGATAATGTATTTAAAATTAAGTCACGCGAGATATGCAAACGAAAATACTTTTTTTGCGTAGCAAAAAAAGATTGTAGTGGCAGTCCGGTTCGACTACCGCCGAACGCGCCCAAAACTAAAATGCAGAATAATTACTGTTTTAGTTTTATAGTGGCAAGCGCTCGTTATTTTAATCTCTATTAATTTCCTCGGCGCTTAATTCGATCAAAGGTTTTTCAAGAATTTCTTTTTTAGTATTGCGACTATCAATCGATAGAAGTAATGCAGGCAATAAAATTAAATTGGTACACATGGATACAATGAGCGTTAATGAAACCAAAATGCCCATTGCAACCGTTCCGCCAAAACTGGAAGCTGCAAAAATGATAAACCCAAAAAACAAAATAATATTTGTGTAAACCATGCTTAGGCCGGTTTCGCGCACCGAGGTAGCAATTGCTAATGGCGCGGTAAAACCTTTTTTAAGTTCCTGCCTATATTTGGTTAAAAAATAAACGGTGCCATCGGAGGCAATACCAAACGCGATACTGAAAATTAAAATGGTTGACGGTTTAAAACGAATGTCTAAAAACCCCATTACACCGGCCGTTATTACAAGCGGTATTAAGCATGGTAGTTTAGATAATAAAATAATACGTACCGACCGAAACAAAGCAATACCAACAATTGCAATGAGTAAAATTTCTATTAACAAGCTTTCGTATAAATTTGATAAAAGATAATCGTTGTTTTTTAAAAAAACCAAACTATGCCCGGTAAGCGTTACTTTGTAATCTTTAGGACTAAATATCGAATCTATTTTAGGTTTCAATGTATCCAGTAATTGTTTCATTTTTGCCGATCCAATATCTGCCACCTGAAAACTTACGCGTGTCACACGTTTAGCACTGTCCATAAACGTTTGTAGTACGTTATTTTTATTTTTTCCTTTCACAGATTGGGAAAATTCGGATAACGTTTTTAAATCGGTTATTGAAGGAAGTTTATAATATTTTGGGTTACCATCGTTATAAGCTTGATAAGAAAATTTAATGGCTTCTACAATGGATAGCGGTTTTGAAAAAACCGTATCGTTAGAAAACAAACGTTGCAAAGCCTGTATTTTATAAAGTGCTTTAGCATTATTTGCAAATAATCCATTTTCTTTTTTTGTATCGATCGAAATTTCAAAAGGCAGCACACCTTTAAAATTCTTTTCAAAATATTTAAGATCGGTGTAGATGGGATCGTTTTGCGGCAAATCATCAACTACATAACCAACAACATTCATCAGGCTCATGCCCCAAAAACAAATAGCGGTAATAATAGCTATGCCAATATAAATTGCGGGCCGCTTATATTGCACCCAACCATTAATAACATCAAGCACTTTATTAATACGTTTCGCATCCAAATGGTTTAAATGTTTTTGTTTAGGCTCCGGCAATAAATTTAAAATTATCGGAATTAATATTAAAGTAATTACATAAGTAGCCATTACACTAATTGCGGCCACAACGCCAAACTCAACAAGTAATGCACTATTTGTAAAATATAAAACCCCAAAACCAATGGCCGTAGTAACGTTAGCCAAAAATAAACTTACGCCAATACTTTGTATTGTGCGCGATAACGCTTTTATTTTATTGCCATGCAAAACAAACTCGGTGTGGTATTTATTAATTAAAAACACGCAGTTAGGCAAACCAATAACCATAATAAGCGGCGGAATTAATCCTGTTAATACTGTTATTTTATAACCAAACAATTGTAGTAGTCCAACCGACCAAAGCACTCCCACCGCTACAACTAATACGGAAAATAATACGGATGATAAACTCCTAAAAAATACCCATAAAACAATTGCTGTAACCAAAACGGCTAGCGCTAAAAAAAGTGTCATTTCGCCTGATACTTTGCGCATAACAGCCGAACGAATGTATGGCATACCCGAATAATGCATCTGCACATGGTGCTTTTGCGCAAAGGCTTCGGCTACAAATTTAATGTCGTCAACAATAGTGAGTCGGCGTTTTGAATTTAGCTCGTTTTTATTAAATGTAATCGCCATTAAATTGGCGCCGGTTTCTTTGTTGTAAATTAAGCCTTTATAAAACGGCAAACTGTAAACGTCTTGTTTAAAACTATCAACCTGTTGTTGATTATAAAACGGGTGTTTAATAATTGGTACAAAATCAAATTTTTGCAGACTATCATTTTTAACGATTTTATAGATGGAAGTAATAGACATAACGCCTTTTATTCCTCGAATATTTTTTACACTATCAGTTAGTTTACGCCAATCGTTTAATTTATCAAGTTCAAACAATTTCTTATCCTCAAAGCCAATAACCATTACGTTACCATCTTCGCCAAATTGTTTTTTAAAACGCAAATACTCTACGTATGAACTATCCGTATCCGGTAAAATTTTCGCAAAGTCGTACGAGAGTTCAATTTTCATCGTTTCAAATGCCATAAATGCAGTAACGATGAGCAACGAAATTGTAAATGCTAATTTATTCCTTAATAAAAGTCCCGAAAAGTATTTCCACATATGGTATGTTGTTCAATTAGTAACAATAGCACCAAACGGTGCTAAAGTTTAAAGTTAATTATAAAATTAAACTTTGCAGAAAGAAATAAAAGGAATGTTTAGGGAAAGGAATAGGGTGGAGAAATGTAGGTTTAAACAAGTTAAATGAGCTTTTAAATTTTATTCGGGAATAGTTGATTTTCTGTAGTCCAAAAATCTAAAAAAGCAAACCATTACTTATTCGTTTTTTTTACAAGCTTAAGGTTAAGTAGGTTCATAGGGTTTGTGGTAAGATGCGCAATACGTTTACTCACCAATCTGATAACCTGATCGTAATACAACGGAACAATCGGAGCATCATCAATAAGCATTTGATCCATTTTTTGATACATCGCGTTTTTAACTTCGCGGTTTTGTTCGCGCACTACTTTCTCAAATAAAATATCAAATTCAGGGTTTTTGTAATGTGTATAATTTGAACCCATTGGTGCAAAATTTTTGCTATAAAATAAACTCATAAAATTTTCTTCATCGGCGTAATCGCCCACCCAAGATTTTTTAAAAAAATTATAATCGCAGCTCGCAACTGCTTGTCGCAATACCGCCGGTTTATCAACACTAATTTTTACTTTTATATTATTGTCTGATAATTGCGATTGTATAAACTCGGTTTGCTCAAGGTATGTGTCAGTAGTGTGCAATGTAATTTCGGGTAAACCTTTTCCTTCCGGGAAACCGGCTTCCATTAACAACTGGCGTACCTTTTCGGGATCGTAAGTATAACCTTTTACAATTTCACTATTAAATGACGGCAAGCCGTTGGGAATAAATCCTGCAGTTGCAGGAAAACCAATATTTTTTCTGAAAAATTTTACCATCTTTTCCCGATCGAAAGCGTAATTTATGGCTTTGCGAAGCGCTTTTACACGCAAAGGAGAATTTTTTACAATGTCCATATTCTCATCAATAAGAATACCAAGATAATCGGTTTTTAAAAATGTTTGTTTTTGCAACGTAAACTTACTCCCGTAACTTTGCTGTAGATCTCCGTTTTTATCAAGCACTTCATTTATATTAAAGGCATCGGCACCGCTCAACATATCATATTTTCCGTTTAATAATTCCATAAAAGCCGTTTCACGATCTTTAATAAACGATAGCGTAACTGCGTCTAAATACGGCAAACGATTGTTACCATCGAACTCAAAATAATTTTCATTTTTTAGAAGGACCAATTTTGTTCCTTCTTCCCAAAGTTTAAATTTAAAAGGGCCTGTTCCTACCGGATTTCGTCTAAAATCCTGACCATACATATCAGTGGCTTCGTAGGGCACTACCGAAAAATATTTCATAGTAAGCACACTTAAAAACGCGCTAAAGGGTTCTTTTAAATAAACTACAAAAGTAGTATCATTGGGCGCGGCAAAACCTTTGTAGTTTGTTTTTACCGAACGATCAATATTGGTTAACAGCGACATGGCACTGCTGGCGCGAGCATCATAAAGGCGGTTAAAAGAATAAACAAAATCTTTAGAAGTTACTTTCCGTCCTTTTTCATTTTCAAAACATTTGTTATCATGAAAAAATACATCGTTACGTAAGGTAAACGTATAGGTTAAACCATCATCACCTATAAACCATTTACTTGCAATGCAAGGTTGTACTTGCAAAGAATCGTTCATTTGCAGCAGGCCATTAAACAATTGGTTAACCGGCCAAATATCTTCGAGGTTATTTGCAGTAGCGGGATCAAGGCTACTTACCCCGGCCATTTCATTGTAGTTAAAAACCGTGCGCGTGTCGTCGTTAGTTTTACTATTATTGCAGGCCGTGGTAAATATGAGGCAACAAAAAAATAA
>JAYTBK010000365.1:0-3246 GCA_043737035.1 Bacteroidota bacterium
GTTGCAGATTACAAGCCAAAAGTTGTAAGCATTTCTAAAATAAAAAAACACGGCAACGAGCTGCACCTCGATTTAATTAAAACGCCCGATGTGCTTGAAACGTTAGGCGGTTTAAAAACAACTCAAATTTTAGCAGGCTTTGCGCTAGAAACAGAAAACATAATTGGATATGCCAAAAGTAAAATCGTTAAAAAAAATCTTGATTTTATAATAGCAAACTCAACAGAACAAAACAGTGGCGTTTTTGGCAGTGAAAATAATCAAATTAGCATTATTGATAAACACAATAATATTACCAAATTTGAGTTAAAATCAAAGCAGGAGGTCGCCGGCGATATTGTACTTTTTACCAAACATTTACTACAACAAAAATGATAAAACATACCATATTAATTTTTCTGAGTGTGGTTTGTAACCAAATTTTTTCGCAAGAATTAAATTGTCAGGTTACGGTTAACTCCACTCTTATTCAGGGAACAACCGAAAAACAAATTTTTGATCAAATGCAAAAAGCCATTTTCGAATTTATGAATAATACGAAATGGACAAAAGATAATTACACTTCCAATGAACGAATTGATTGTTCGGTATTAATAAACGTAACAGGTAAACTCGGTATTGAAGATTATAAAGCAACGATACAAGTGCAAAGCCGCCGGCCAACATTTAAAAGTTCTTACAATACGCCATTGGTAAATTATATTGACGACAATTTTACGTTTAAATTTGTGCAGTTTCAGCAACTGGAATTTAACATTAATACTTACGCAAATAACCTTACCTCGGTGTTGGCTTTTTATGCTTACACGGTTATTGCAAACGATTACGATTCTTATTCGAACTTAGGTGGTACCGAATATTTTCAGAAAGCACAGATTATTGTTTCCAACGCTCAAAGCGCAGGAGAAATAGGTTGGAAATCATTTGAAAGCAATAAAAATCGGTATTGGATCGTAGAGAATGCTTTACAGCCTGTGTTTCAACCCATACGGGAATGTATTTACAAATACCACAGGCTTGGCCTTGACGTAATGCAAGCCAAACCAGATGATGGCCGGAAAGAAATATTGAAAGCCACTAATTTGCTGCTGGTAGTTTATAAAGACAGACCCGCGTCATTTGCAATGGAACTCTTTTTTAATGCAAAAGCCGATGAACTCGTCAATATTTTCTCAAAAGGGTTTCCCGATGAAAAAACAACAATTGTGGAAACCCTCACAAAAGTTAACCCAACAAATTCAAACAAATACTTTAAAATACAAAGCAATTAAAATGCTTTAAATTTTTGAGGATTACAATAGTTTATTAGCTTTGCGCCGATAAATTATGAAGAATTTAAAATCAATTTTACTTAGCATTATGATATGTGTTTGCTTTCATGGCAAGGCGCAAGATGTAACAAAAGATGAAGCTGCAAAGGTAGCGCTTGAAAGTGAAAAGCTAAAAGGCATTTCCGCCGACAGTGTAAAAAGCTGGAAGTTTGGGGGAGTAATTTCGGTTAACGGACAACAGGTTTCATTAACAAATTGGGCTGCCGGGGGTACAAACTCTATTTCTTTTGGTGGTATTTTTTCTGCGTACGGGCGTTACAAAAAGGGTAAAACAACTTGGGATAATAATATTGATCTCGGTTACGGAATTATAAAGCAGGGCGGTAATAGCGACTGGTGGAAAACGGACGATAAAATTCAACTTACATCAAAGTACGGACGACAGGCATTTAAAAAATGGTACTACACTGCCCTTGCGGATTTTAAAACCCAGTTTACCAATGGTTACAGTTACCCCAACGATTCCATGTACATATCGCGTTTTATGGCACCGGGTTATTTAATACTTGCGCTTGGGTTTGATTATAAACCAAACGACAAGTTTTCGCTTTTTATCGCGCCTGTTACCGGGAAGTTTACGTTTGTTAACGATGATAGTTTGGCGCGTCATGGTGCATATGGCGTGCAAAAAGAAATACGCGATCCCAACAACGGGGGCAAAATAACGCAACATTATTTAACTCACCGCGAAGAATTTGGTGCCTACTTAAAAATGCAATTCCAAACAAAAGTAATGGATAATGTAACGTTCCAAACTATGCTCGAACTGTTTTCCAATTACCTGAACAACCCCGAAAACATCGATGTAAACTGGACAACCCTCACTACGTTTAAAGTAAACAAATTAATTTCAGCTACGTTAACAACGCAGCTTATTTACGATGATGATATCATTTTGCTTCGCAACGCGGGTGACAAAAAAGGTTCCATGGGGCCCGATGTGCAGTTTAAACAAGTACTTGGCGTGGGCTTAAATTACAAGTTTTAAATGCATCAATGCACAAACTCATCTTTATAAAATTATCAGGAGATAATTTTTGCTGATGTGATTGTCTTCGTTAAGAATTTTATTAAGTGTAGTTTAAATATTCTTCAAAGTTTAAACTGCGTGAAGGATGGGGGCGAAAAATCCTTTTTGCTGCCTCTTTACGCTTGAGCAGAGGCTTTATAGCGTAGGAGCATAAAAAGATTAAAGCGGGGGGGCACCCTAACCCGTCGGAGACACGCCCTCACACAATTAACCATGTTTTTTTGATATAACCAAATATTATTTCGCGCTCAAGGTAATGTACGGAATAATCATTTCCTCGAGGCTTACACCACCATGTTGAAACGTATTTTTGTAATAGTTAACGTAATGATTGAAATTATTTGGGTAAGCAAAAAATTTATCTTCTCTCGCAAATATAAAACGGCTACTTACATTTTGTTTTGGTAAAAAAGCATCAGCAGGATTTTTAATTTCAAACACCTCTTTGGCGTTGTAATCGAGCGCGCGTCCTTGCTTATAGCGAAGGTTTGTATTTACACTCTTATCGCCAATTACTTTTGTCGGTTCCTTTACATGTACGGTGCCATGGTCGGTGGTAATTACAAGTTTAGCGCCTTTAGAAGCAATAAATTTAATCATCTCAAGCAATGGCGAATGCTCAAACCAGGATACTGTAAGACTTCTATACGCTGGTTCGTCGTCAGCAAGTTCGCGTATCATCTCCAGCTCAGTTCTCGCATGACTTAGCATATCAACAAAATTGTAAACGATTACATTTAATTTATTATTCATCAAATTGGCCATACTTTCAGATAATTTTTTACCTGCTGCAAAATTGGTTATCTTATTATAACTGGTTTTGATGTCTTTTCCCAAACGTTTTATCTGTGCGTTTAAAAAATCTTCTTCATGCATATTTTTTCC
>JAYTBK010000366.1:0-17021 GCA_043737035.1 Bacteroidota bacterium
GAGCCGCACCCTCCGGTTACGCCAGTAGCGCTTAGAGTTGAGCTTCCTGGTAAACAATATGTAGGGGGTGAAGCAGTGACATTAAAACTTAAAGGAACAAACACGCCCGGTACAATAAAAGAAAATGTTGCCGTGAACGGGCCAGGACTGTTTGATGCAGAAACCCACTCACGTGCTGCGAAATAATAGGTTTGTCCCGGGCATAAACCAGAAAAGGGAATAAATACATTATTGTATTGTTCGCCGGTAACGCATCCATCGCTGCAACGATTTGGTATGTTTTGTGTAGAATTAAACCAAGGAAACTGATTAAATGTATTACCACCGCCGGTACAAGGCCAAGTTTGTAAAGTGGTTTGCATAGCAACAGGCGGTATGCCGGTTAACGCGCCGGGAGTACAGCCTATTTCAACCTGCATCCAATACGGGCCCGAACCACAGGTTGCAGCATCGGAAGTGCCGGAAACGGTTACTCCTGTAGGACCAACTACATACGAAAAATTTACTAACGGTAACCCGTGTGTGGCAAGTAAATTATGCGACTGTATGATAAAGAGCAGTGTGCAGAAAGTAAAAATCAATTTTTTCATAAAAAATAATTAGGTTACGGTAAAATTATAATTATAATATAGATATCATATTATTTTTTACTAATTTTATTAGCCGCTTCACTCATTAATATTAACATAATTGGCTAAAATCTCCCCAAAATACTTATTCGCTTTAATTTCATTATCTTGTATTGGGGTTATTAATGGGCAAACCTGTTCTTCTTTCTCCACATATTTCGGTGGAAACCAAAGTGACGATATAAAAAGTTTAGGCATAGATGCACAAAAAAATACGTATGCGATTGGGAATACCTATAGTGCCGACTTAACTGTTACCGCTGGTTTAATCAATGATTCGTACGCAGGCGGATATGATGGATTTGTTTGTAAGTTTGATAGTTGCGGATTGCTTTTATGGAACACTTACATTGGCGGCTCAAATTTTGACAGTGCGGAAAAATTAGCTTTAACATTGGATGGAGGTATTGTGGTATGCGGTTATACGAGTAGCTTAACTACTTTTACTACAAACGGCTGTTTTCAAAATATACAGGGCGGCAGTTACGATTGCTTTATAACTAAAATTTCATCGAACGGGCAAATAATATGGAGTACCTATTTTGGAAAATCGGGAGGCGATTTTGCTTTTGATGTTAAGGTTGATACACACAATAACATTGTGATTGGAGGAACCACTACCAGTACCAACCTTTACACCACTTCCGGATCTTTCCAGCAAATCCATAAGGGAAACACGGATGCTTTTATCGCGAAATTTAATGCAAGCGGTCAGTTACTTTGGAGTACTTATTATGGGGGAAATAACTCTGAAGACATCCACGCTTTAGCTATTGATAATAATGACGGCATTATTGGTGTTGGCGGGTCATTCAGTACCAATTTAAATACAAGTGCCGGCGCTTTTCAAAATATAAATGAAGGAAGTGCCGAAGCGTACATCATAAAATTAGATTCATCCGGTGCAAGAATATTTTCTACTTATTTTGGTGGCAGTGGACTGGATGATGCATGGGGCGTTGTGAGTGATGCCTTTTTAAATATTTATATTACCGGCCACACTAACAGCCCGAATTTTGATACAACTTCTAATGCTTACCAAACACTAAACAAAGGTTTTAATGATATGTACCTATCAAAATGGTCGGGCAGCGGTGCTTTACTTAACAGCACTCTTTTTGGCGGTTCGGGTAACGACAATGCTGCACGATTGGTGTTGAGCTCACCTTATGAAATTACGTTACTCGGCAAAACCGAAAGCACGGATATACCGCTATTTGGAGCATCCACACAAACTATATTGGCCGGCAGTTACGATGCGTTAATTGTAAAAATCAATACAACATCCCTGACACCGATATATTCCTCCTATTTTGGTGGCGCAACAGATGAAGATCCTCTTGATATTGCCGTATTTAAAACCCAATACCTCGCATTCTGCGGAAGCACCAACAGTATTAATTTTCCCGTTTCGACTACCGCCTACCAGCCGGCATTAAATAACAGTGTGGATGGTATGGTAACTAAATTAAACATTGGGAATTTGGTGTACTTAGAAACACAAACGTTTGACCTTGCCGCCAAACATAAATTTTTGGTGTGGCCAAATCCCTTTAAAGAGAAGATTTACGTTAAAAGCGAAGACGAAGTAATACACATTTCTATTTATGATGTTTTAGGAAACAAGTTAATTTCTTCTCCAGAAGGCAGCGACCAAACCGTTATAAACACCCAAAATTTAGATTCTGGGTCTTATAGCGTGTTAGTTACAACCGCTTCCGGAACCTATTATTTCAAGCTTATAAAATAAAGTTACTTTTTAGTGGTTAAATTTTGGTTTGATTTGTACTTGCCCGAAGCAATGTGTTTAAACGGATAAACAATTTGTTTTATAAAAGTAGACGGCATCTCTTTTTGATCTGGCACACCCAAAATAGGTTCTTCATTTTTTGGTAAATAGAATGTGCCTAATAACAAATCCCACACTGGTAGTATACTGGCATAATTTACACCATATCGCCTCGGAATATTTTTGGCATGATGCCAAGAATGTGTCTGCGGCGTATTGATAAAATAATTAAGTAAGCCCCATTTTACTTTAATATTCATGTGTGTAAAAAAACCCCAAATGTTTTGCACCGTTATCTGAAATAAAAAGTAATCGGCTACCGAGTAACCAATCATAGCAAATGGAATATAAATAATTGGTTTAAAAATAAACATTTCTACAAAATGGAATCGCCGTGCCGAGCCTGCGCCAAGTGTTTCCTGCGCGTGGTGAATTTTATGAAACGTCCATAAAAAATTCGAGCGGTGTAAAAGATAATGCGCAATAAATTCGCAGAAATCCTGAATAATAAACATAATCAGTATTTGCAGTAAAGGATTCCAGTTTGTGATATCGCATAGCTTTAATGAATGGAAACCAAATAGTCCAACAATTTTAAGAAATAGCAATTCGGTTACGGCGCATACAGCAAATAAACCCAAAATATAAATGACCACATCATTAAAAAAAACATAAAACGTATCGAGCCAAAAACCTTTACGGGATATAACTCCGTGAGCCCTTTGCTTAGGCAAAATAATTTCGAAAATAAAACATATTGTGTAGGCAATTAAAACGCAGTAATAAATATTGGTAAAGGTTGGATGCTTTAATTGATAAACGGTATAGTTGTAAACCGTCTTTGTACTTTCGGTAACTACGTGTATTATTTCGGGAACAAGTGCCATATAATTTTATTGCTGCTCGTTTGAATTTTATTAATTTAGTGTGCTATTTCAATGAATAAATTTAAGCAATATTTTAACAGGCAGCGTTTGGTGCTAATTATTGTAGTTGCTTTTTTGTATGGCAATACTTTACGGAACGGCTATTCCATTGATGATGGAAACGTAACTGAAGTCGGCAACATTACTTCACAGGGCGTTGCGGCAATTCCAAAAATTATAAAATCTTATTACATTGAAAGGGCTAAAAATGTAAAGTTTGAATATCGCCCAGTGGTTAAAATTGTGTTTGCCATTGAACATGAATTGTTTGGTGTAAATGCGGCAGTATCACATTTTTTTAACCTTATATTTTATATCGTTAATCTTTTACTTTTATTAAGCGTACTCACGTTAATGTTTCCGTTAATAAAAAGCGATCATATATTTTATTGCGTTTTAATTTTTGCCATTTTGCCAATACATACCGAAGTAGTGGCAAGCATTAAAAACCGCGACATACTTATTTGCTTTGCATTGTGTATTATTGCTTTAAAACGCTTTTTACTTTTTTCATTATCGGGTTACAAAAAATTGTTACACTTTATTTTAGCATCAGTTGCGCTCTACCTTGCTTTTTTATCAAAACTCGACGCGTTGCCATTTTTAGCCATAATACCAGTTTTACTTTCCTTAAGAATAAAAATGAATGCAAAAATTTTGACGGGTTTTGCACTTACACTTTTAATAGTTGGTCTTTGTTATAAATTAACAAAGCACGGTTTATTAGATAAATTTAGAGCAGAAAGATTAACCTATTTTTTTGAAAATCCATTATATTTTAACAACGCTTTTAAGCTGCGGCTGATTGCTACATTTAATTGCTTAGGATTTTACCTTGCTCAATTAATTTATCCTATCAAACAGAGTTGTTATTATGGTGCCGGCACCATATCGGTAAACAAATTAAATTTGTACGGATACTTTGCGTTAATCACAAGTCCGGTAATAATTTATGCTACTATAAAAACATACATTACAAAAAATTATTTTTTATTTGCAGGGCTGTTTATTTTCTGCGCTTGCATATCCATGTATTTAAATTTAATTACACCGGTTGTGGGTATTGTTGCGGATAGGTTTCCATATTCTTCGTCTTTTGGTTTCGCCATTATTATTGTTGCAAGTGCCAAAAACTATCTTTTAAAAACCAACAAACTAACCAACAATTTAAAAATAGCATGTACCGTTGTGGGTCTTATTTTTACGGGAACTATTATTGCGCGAAATAGAGATTGGAAAGGCATGGAAACCCTCGTGCATGCGGACTATAAGAAATATCCCGATAATGCTTTTTTAAATTTTAAAGAGGCTCAATTTTCCATTGCACAAATAGAAAAAAAGAATGGTGCAGGACTAAATAATCAGCAACAAAAAAACGCTTATTTAAATGCAAAATCGATACTGGAAAAATCAATAAGTGTCGACCCAAATTATATTATCAGCAATGCATATTTATGTTATGTAATGATTTATTTACTAAATGATTTTAAAGGGGCGATGCCCCAAATTAACCGGTCGTTAAAAATTGAAAAAACCGCTGAGCTATATTTTTACAAAGGTATATGCTTCCGGGAAACCGGGCAGGCAGACAGCTCTGAACAATCTCTAAAAAACTCAATAGAAGCCGATGCGTCGTATTTTAATCCGTACAACCTCCTTATGTTTGATTACAATGCAAAAAAACAATATCAAAAATCGATTGATATGTTTAATACTGCTGTAATAAAAGGCGCAAATACGGTGCAAATACAAAATGGGTTGGGCAAAACATATTGGGAAATGGGTAATAACCCAGAAGCTAAAAAACATTATCAAAATGCTTTGGATATGGATGCTGCAAACCAAGAAGCAGCAGCAATGGTAAAACACCTTAGTAAATAATCAAATTTCCTTACGCATTCTTGCAACGGGAATATCAAGCTGCTCGCGGTATTTAGCAACCGTGCGCCTTGCAATATTATAGCCTTTTTCCTTTAAAATAATACACAATGCATCATCAGTTAAAGGTTTCTTTTTGTGTTCAACGGCTATACACTCCTGCAATATTTTTTTTACTTCACGCGTACTCACTTCTTCTCCGTTTTCGGTGCTAAGCGATTCCGAAAAAAATGTTTTTAATAAAAAAGTTCCGTATGGAGTTTGCACATATTTACTGTTTGCCACACGCGAAACGGTTGAAATATCAAGCCCTACTTTATCCGCAATGTCTTTTAAGATCATCGGTTTTAATTTCGATTCATCTCCACTTGCGAAGTAATCATTTTGAAATTGCATAATGGTGTGCATACAAATGAGCATGGTTTGATGCCGCTGTTGTAACGCCTCAATAAACCATTGGGCAGACTCAATTTTACCTTTTACAAACGATGTAGCTTCTTTACCTGTTTTATCTTTTTTGCGCGAATATTCTTTTAGCATTTCAGCATAATCATCGCTTATTTTAAGTTCGGGCATGTTGCGTTGGTTAATGCTCAATTCAGGCAAACCATCGTTAACGGAAACATTAAAATCAGGTATAACTTCCGAAATCTGTCCTTTGTTATCACTTTCCGAATTTCCCGGGCGCGGATTAAGATTAGTGATCTCAGCAATAATTTCTTTCAGGTCTTCATCTTCTATATTAAGCTTACGAAGTATTTTATCATAATGCTTTTTCGAAAATTCATCCATCATCGTTTTTATTACTTCAATGGCAAGCTGCGTTTCGCGTGGTTTAACAGGTTTGCTTTCGAGTTGTATGAGCAAGCATTCCTGCAACGTACGTGCGCCAACGCCTTTAGGGTCGAATTCCTGTATGGTTTTTAAAATTTCTTCGAGTTCGGTTTTTGTAGTCGGTATGTTTTGAGAAAAGGCAAGATCGTCCACTATCAAATCAAGTTCGCGCCGGATGTAGCCATCTTCATCAATACAGCCAATTAAATAAAGGCCAAGTGTGTACTGTTTTTCGGTAAGATCGCGTAAGCCTAGTTGCTCTTCGAGCTGCGAATGAAAATCGGGTCCTTCTACAACAACCGCTTGAAACCTTTCGTCATCTGCACTCCGGTTGCTTATTTCATATTTATACGAATCGAGCTCGCCCGCATCCATATAATCTTCCATTTCATACCCATCATCAATTTTATCAATTTCTTTTTCCTCGTAATCGTTGGGTTCTTCGGTTGGCGTGCTTTCAACTTCATCATACTCGCTCTCCATTTCATTGTCAAACTCGCTGTCACTTTCTTCAAGCGCGGGATTAATTTCGAGTTCTTCCTTAATGCGCTGTTCAAGGGCAACTGTGGGCAACTGCAGCAACTTCATTAACTGAATTTGTTGCGGCGATAGTTTTTGTAATAACTTAAACTGCTGAGTTTGCCTTAATGCCATACTTTAAGCACAAATATACTAAACGCCTGCTTGAAAATAATAAAAGGCTCAATTTTTGTTAGGCGCGTGTTTTAATAGTTGTAGTACGGCGAAATAAACCAGTATACCACCACTCCACTAAGCGTTACGTATAGCCAAACAGGGTAACTAAACCGGGTGAGTTTCTTATGTTTAACCCGGTCATCTTTTAGGCCATAATAAAAAGAAAGCAAAACTAACGGTAAAACTATTATGGCTAAAAATATGTGGGATAACAAAATACAAAGGTATAAAACCCTTGAGTTGCCAACTATTGCGCGCTCACCATCATCGAGTTGATGCGAATGATCGGTATCGCCAAAAATAGTATCGGGTATAAAATAATGCGCGGTAACGTAGCACACGATAAACAATGCCGATAAAAAAAAAGCCGTCAAGTTCAGTTTTTTATGTAGTTCGAAATTTCTTTTTTTTATTGCCCATAACGAGAACATCAACAAAATGCTACAGCTACCGTTAAGTACGGCGTTAACAAAAGGCAATTTATAAATAAATGCAGGAAACGTGGCAGGCACGGGAATTAATTTTTGATTTAATATAACAACAATCAAACAAATTAAAATGCTAACCAATAAAACAAGTTTAAATACGGTTTTATCATTTTGTTTTTGCAACAGATTTTGGGTTTCCATGTGTTTTAAATTTCTGTAAAAGTGCCTTTAAATTTTGTAAAGATTGTGCTATCGTTATATAATTTTGCATCTGTAAAAATATTACTATTTTCAACACGGTAGTTTATTTCGAGCTTAATTGTTGGTTGTTTGTCCGGCAATATCATTCCCATAAATTTTATGTTATCGCCTTCTGCCAATTGCAGGGTTTTTTTAAGATATTGTTGTAACACCTCTTTGATTACCTGAGTTTGAAAAACTCCCGGAACAACCGGCATTTTCGGGAAATGCCCGACAAAAACGCTATGCGATGCATTTAGAGAAATTGTTGCGGCTACCGATTTATCATCGGCACTATTTAAACTATCTATCGTAAAAAAATCGTTCAGCAAAAAATTAGTGTTCATACTAGTTTGGTATTACGTTAAGTTCGAAATAAAATTTTATGAGGCCATATTGCTTGCATTTAATTTTAGTGTAATTGGATAAATCGTTATCGTAACTATACTCGATTTTAGAATTACGTTTGCGTTTATAAAAAGTTTCGTGCAAAAAAAGTTGTTGTGTTTTTGGGGTTAAAGTATAGAACCACGAGTTTTTATTTTGGCGTCGTTTTAAAATTTCTAACGAGCCTTTTTTACACGCTTCGAAATGCTGACCAACTGTATTCAATAAAAACATATTGCTAAAGTTGTCTTGCAGACCTTTTACAAAAGAAGGTTTGTTAAGTGCTTCAAAAATATAATTTGTTTTAATTGTGCCATTCGTGGTTTCAAAATCAAACAGTTTTATTCCCAATTCTGTCACAAAAACCATGCGTGTGGTGAGCGAATCGGTTTGTTTTACAATTAAAATACCTGTAAAGTGATTTTTTAAAACATCAATATTGGCTTTGTATTTATTTGCAATGCATGCGGCCAAAACAGGTTTTAGAATGGTCTGTTCATTTGTACAACTTAACCGCCGGTACTTTGAAATGCTACAATTTGTAAGCAGCCAAACGCTACTTAATAATAAAATTTGTATCGGCCACTGGCGCATTTATTTTTTTGTTTAAAAATTCAATTAGCGTAAGATCATCGTTAACCTCCATCATTTCCATTTTCGCCACCGAAGTTACATTTTTATCGAAATACAAATTAATTTTTTTAAATGTTCCCTTCATGTTTTTAGCGCGAGGTAACAACTCCATTTTATAAAATTTTTCATTTTCAAAATACTGTGTTTTAAATTTATCCGATCGAAAAATCGTACCCTGCACGCATGACAGCATAATATCATTTATTTCTTTAAATACCTTGTTGGTATTCATATTGTACTTGTTGGTTTTTTTTTCGTCTTTAATTAAAATTTTTTCTTTGTTAATTACGATCAAATATTTTGATGGCGACGTGTATTCCCAACGCAGTAAATTATCTTTTTTAAAAACAAAATGGCCTTTACTTGTAATTTTTTCAGAGAGCATGCTTAGGGTTTTTTCCTGCAAAAAATCCGCTTCCAACGTGTTTGTTATCCTACTCGAACTTTCGATCTTTAATTTTAAGGCATTCGTATCTTTTAAAGCTTTAAAAGTTTGAGTAAATCCAATAAGAGGAAGAAATAAAAATGAAAGAATTTTGAACATGTGTTAAAAGTAAAAGCAACTGTTGCGTAAAAAAACTTTGTACGGCATTTTTAAGGATTATTAATATTGTTTTTTTGTTTCCACGTTTCATAAAAAAGTGGTGTTGTAATGCAAAGCTCTTTACTTACCGGATTTACAAATACTTGGGTGCTTTTTCCGATGCAAGCCACATAGCCGTGTAACAGGCTTTTAATTGTATACTCAAATATTATTTTTGCTGCGGGCGACGTAATAAATTTTATTTCAATAACTGCTGTGTCGCCGTATTCGAGTATACGTTTAAAATTTACTTGTAAATCGATTAAAGGAACAGCGAAACCATTTTTGTAAATATCGAGGTAACCAAAACCAAATTTTTTTCCAAATGCTTCGCGTGCGTCTTCAAAATAACGTACGTAATGTCCGTGCCAAACTACGTGAAGTGAATCTACTTCACTAAATTTTATTAATTGATTTACTGTAGTAAAAAGCATTGGCAAAAGTATGAATTTAGCGGCTTACCCGGTAACATTAATTTCCTGTTTCCTAAACTTTAAAATATTGTTAATAATTTTGATAGTTGTTTTAATTTTCTTTATATTTGATACTGTAACTAAAAAACAATTTAAAAATGAAAAAAATTTACTTATCTATTGCTACTTTAGCAATGTGTTTTGGGGCTTCGGCACAAATCGCTCCTAAAGAACCAACCCAACATATGCATAAAGCCACGTTGGATCCTAACGCGAAAATTCCATCTAAAGTTAGGGCGTTAGCTAAAACTCAAGGAGGGCCAATTATGCTGCAAATTGATCCTATCCAACAAGTGATGACACAAAAAAACGTTGATTTAACTTCAAGTAATCCTCAAGAGGATACGTTTTTAACTGGGGTTTATATGGACTCCACGGTTAGTATTGCCAGTGGCGCAACTATTAGACCAAACAACGACATTTTAATGGGCACAACATTTGACCCAAAATCAAGTTTTTTACAATCTAACTTTCAACCCGTTGTCACACCAACAGATTCTTATAATCTTGATTCAGTTTTTATTTCGGCCTCTTACATAAAAAAAACGCCTAATGTGGATACGCTTTATGTTTGGGCGGTTTGGGGGGATTCGGCTAACACCAATGTTTATAATAAGTTCGCTAATACAAGTGTGTGGGCTGCTCCAATTTCAACTTGGAGAAAGTCAGTAATTGGGCCAAAAGTAATTGGGGCAATTGGAGCTGCGGGAAATAAAGTTTCGCCTTCTGCACCCGCATCCAATATGAAATTGGTTAAATATGTATTACAACCGAACGATTCGACCGCTAAAGGATACGGATTTTCAAAAATTCTTTCAATTCCGTTTACTGCGCCTACAGCCACTGCGGGTATAAATATTCCGGGTAACAACATTGTTACGGTTATGTACACTTTTGTACCAGGCGGAACTCATACTTTAAATCAAACAATGTATAGTTTTACTACTTCTGTTGTTCCTACTATAAATGGGTTCGCTGGTATCATCTGGAGTCAGAGTAACCCGGTAATTACCGCGCTTGCCGATTACCGCAACTATCAAGTGGATGCAACATCTTGGAATATGGGTGTTAATTATGATAAAAAGCAACGCCACGCCATGTACAGTGCAACTTATAATAATAACACAATTGGTGATTTAACAACTGCTCCTAATATGTATTTTAGCATTACTGGTGTTTCTACCGTTGGCATTAAAGAAATTGCTAACAAAGGCTTCGCGTTAGGTCAAAACAATCCTAACCCGTTTACTGGCGAATCTTCAGTTTCTTATACAGTTGATAAAGAAGCTTCTTCAGCTACTTTTTCAGTTACTGATGTAATGGGCCGTTTAATTTCTTCTCAAAAAGCAGAAGCAGGTAAAGGAACACATACTATTAATTTAGGTTCTTACGCTGCCGGTGTATATTACTATTCTTTAAATGTTGATGGCAACATCACCACTAAAAAAATGATTGCTCAATAATTATTTTCAACTTTCAAAAAACCCTTTCAGTTGTTGCTGAAAGGGTTTTTTATTTTGATGTGTTCTATAAGGAGTCTTAACTAGGACAAAGCAGGCGAAACAACAGATACACTTATTTTCTCGAAAATCGAAATGGCTTCATTCACGCTTTTAATGTTTTCGATTGTAAGCCATAATTTATTATTTTGCTCTTTTAAAACGGTTTGTTTAGGGGTCTTTTGCGCATAAAGCAACACGGCTTTAAATATGGGCGAATTGTAATACTCACTGTCCTGCTTGCTTAAAAAATAAGCTAGCATCTTATTGTTTTTAAGTGTAATTTTTTCGAAGCCTAATTTCATTGCTGCCCAACGCATTCTTACTACATTAATCAATTCTGTGGCTTCTATTGGTAAAGGCCCAAATCGGTCTCTTAGTTTCGACTCAAAAATTGCAAGGCCTTCTGTTTTTGAAATATTATCCAACTCGCGATAAAGCAGCAAACGCTCGGTTAAATTGCTTACGTAAGTATCCGGAATTAATAGCTGCAAATCGGTATCTACCGTAGTTTCTTTTACAAACTGTCGCGAGAAAACCGATTTATCTGTACTTGCTGAATCACCATCTTCAATGGTTTCGCGGTACCAATCTTCCTGTTTTAATTCTTCAATGGCTTCATTTAAAATTTTCATATAGGTTTCAAAACCCATCTCGTTAATAAAACCACTTTGCTCACCGCCAAGCAAATTTCCCGCACCGCGTATATCTAAATCGCGCATGGCAATTTGAAACCCGCTACCCAAATCACTAAATTCAACGATCGCTTTCAATCTTTTTCGTGCTTCGGAAGTTAAATTTACAAAAGGTGGTGTTAGCAAATAACAGAAAGCTTTTTTGTTGCTCCGCCCTACCCTGCCGCGCATTTGATGTAAATCGCTCAGTCCAAAATTTTGCGAATCGTTAATAATAATTGTATTGGCATTACTGATGTCGAGCCCCGACTCAATAATGGTTGTTGCAACCAACACGTCGTATTCACCCTCAATAAAACCGAACATTACATCTTCTAGCTTATCGCCTTCCATTTGTCCGTGACCGACCGCAATGCGCGCTTCGGGCAAAAGGCGTTGTAAAATTCCCGCAACTTCCTGTATGTTTTGCACTTTATTGTGCACAAAATAAACTTGGCCCCCACGATTTAATTCGTAAGAAACCGCGTCCCTGATCGCTTCCTCACTAAAAGAAATTAGTTCTGTTTGCACAGGATAACGGTTTGGCGGCGGCGTACTAATTACCGAAAGATCGCGTGCGCCCATTAAGCTGAACTGTAAGGTTCGAGGAATAGGTGTAGCCGTTAATGTTAGCGTGTCAATAGTTGACTTAAATAGTTTTAGTTTATCTTTTATACCAACGCCAAATTTTTGTTCTTCATCAATTATTAATAAGCCAAGGTTTTTAAATTTCATATCCTTACCAACAATTTTATGTGTGCCGATTAGAATGTCAATTTTACCATCTTCAATTCCTTTAATTACTTCCTTTGTTTCTTTCGCCGATTTAAAGCGGTTAATAAAATTTACGTTGCAAGGAAGATCTTTTAAGCGGTCTTTAAACGTTTTATAATGTTGGTAGGCTAAAATAGTTGTTGGAACCAAAATAGCAACCTGTTTACTATCGCACACCGCTTTAAACGCGGCACGTATGGCAATTTCAGTTTTACCAAAACCAACATCTCCGCAAACTAACCGATCCATCGGATGAGGTTTTTCCATATCGCGTTTTACATCGGCCGTTACTTTTATTTGATCTGGTGTATCTTCATAAATAAAAGATGCTTCCAACTCGTGCTGCAAATAATTATCCTGCGGGTAACGGTGGCCGGGTTGCGCTTTTCGTTTAGCATAGAGTTTAATTAAATCGTAGGCTACATCTTTTACGTTACGTTTTGTTTTCTGTTTTAACGTGCTCCAGGTAGTTGAACCAATTTTATCTATTCGCGGAACATTTCCTTCCTTGCCAGTGTACTTGCTAATGCGGTGCAAACTGTGTATGCTCACATACAAGAAATCATTATCCTTATAAACCAATTTAACCGCTTCCTGTTCTTTACCATTTACGTTGAGTTTTACAAGGCCGCCAAAACGCCCAATTCCATGATCGATATGAGTTACAAAGTCGCCGGGGTTAAGCGATAGAATTTCTTTTAAAGTGAGTGATTCCGCTGTTTTATACCGTGTCTCTTTTAAATGGAAACGGTGGTAGCGTTCAAAAATTTGGTGATCTGTATAACATGCGATTTTTAGTTCATGATCAATAAAACCTTCGTGTATATTTATGTTTGAATGTTCAATTAAACTATCGTACGTGCGGTGTTCCTTTGATAAAATATCATTAAAAATAGTTTGTAAACGCTCGGCTTGTTTTGAGTTATCGGTTGTTAAGTAATTTTTATATCCTTTGGCTTTGTTGGTTTTAAGATCGTTGATCAACATCTCAAAATTTTTATTGAACTGCGGTTGCACACTTTGGCTAAAAGCAATGGTTTGAGATGCAAGGTGCGCGTTTAAACCAAATTCGATAAGGCGATAGGGTTTTATGTTCGATAAAAAATCATTTGCCTCAAGGTAAAGTTCCTCAGGTGAAATGTGTTTTACTTCACCAGTTAACGCATTAAACGATTTTTGTGTTTTAATAAATAATTTATCAATCAATTCTTTTGTGTAAACCACATCATCAAAACAAAGTATCGTGTCGTTTGGTAAATAATCAAATATCGGCTGCCGTATTTCGATTACTTGATTCGACTGAATATCAGGAATAATAGTTACAAAATCGTAGGTATGATTTGATAACTGTGTAGCAGGATCGAATGTTTTAATGGCATCCACATCATTCCCGAAAAGTTCAATGCGATACGGTAACTCATGCGCAAAAGAATATACATCAACAATTCCACCGCGTATAGCATACTGGCCTGGCTCTGCAACGAAATCACACAATTCAAAATCATACCCTTCTAGAAATTCCCTGATAAAATCAGTACTCAGTTTTTCTCCTTTTCGTATAACGAGAGTGTTTTTGCTCAAACTCGTTTTTGAAGCCACTTTTTCGGCCAGTGCTGCAGCGTAAGTTACAACGATGCCCGAAAAATTTTCGCGACTTAAATGCGTTAATGTTTCGGCTCGCTCCTGTACAGATGCGTTGCTTGTTTTTTCCTCTTTATAAGGGACTTTATAACTTTCGGGAAAATAAAAAATATGTTTTTCGGGAAGCAAAGCCTGTAAATCATTTAACAGATAGGCGGCTTTCTCTTTATCGTTACAGACAATAAAATAATTAGAAGCCGTATTTTGAAACAGATCGTTTATGAAAAAGGCAAAAGCCGACCCTCGTAAACCGGAAAAAAATACGTTTGTATTTTGGTTTACTTGCTTGTGTTGTAACTCGCTCCAAAACTTACCGCTCCACCACATTAAGAGTACAAAGATAATGTATTTAATATGCCATCAACGCGTTCCATAAAAAAAGCCCCGCACAATATCGTGCAGGGCTTTGGTAAATAAATTTTCTAATTAATCATTGATAAATGAACCATAAGAAAAATTCTGAGCGTTTTTAATAACATTAGAATAGATGTTGCTTGAATTCAATGTTCCACCTGAATAAACACCTGCTTTGCCTGTATTAACACCGCCAGTAAATCTAACAGTATCATCAGTTGTAGCAAAATCAGTTGTATAAATACGAGCAGCGTTATTAAATCCTGATAAAGAACTGCTGTTAGGCGTGTTAACTACAAAAGTATAACGGCCGTTAGCATCTGTAATAGTTGTATATACTTTTTTAGTTAAAGTCATTGGATCTTTATCATATTCCAAATAAACCATACGGTTAGGAACTACTACAGTACCTGTTAATACTGCAGGGCCCGTAGCCGCTGTATGAACCCATGTTGGTTTCATTACTTTTCCACTTACAGTTGCAGTACCAACACCTTGGTTGGCCGGAGTAACTAAAGGAGAACCAATATAATTATGATTTTGAGTAGCGTTTAACCCTTTGTATAAAGTATTTGTATACACTGTAGTAGGGTAATCGTAAACTACCGCACTCATTGCTGTATCGTTAGCCATTGAAAACCCGTTGAAGGTAATTTCAGCCGTAACGCCAGTACCATTTGTTTTAACCGATACTGAATAACGACCCATTGCATTTGTAGTTGTAGAATAAACTTCTGAACCAACAGCCGAAGAATTTGGGTATAAACCGCCGGCGCCGTTGTTACGTATTTTAACCATAACCGTAGCGTTAGCAATTGGTGTAGAGTTTCCACCGATTGAACGTGTAACTAAACCTTGTACGGTTGTGTTACCGGTCATGTCTGTTGCTTCAAAATTGTTGTCTTCTTTCTTTTTGCAAGAAAATAATACTGCTGCTGTAGCAATTAATAAAAGTGATTTTTTCATGTTTTTTATTTTAATAATTTTATGTTTAATTTAATTAGAAGTGGAACATTAACGTTAATGAAGCTGTACTTCCACCAATACCTGCTTTATTTAATGTAGAGTTTATACCATTATCAACTCCGAAACCACGTGATGTACTTGGTGATTTTGTATCAATGGTTTCCTCAATTAAAGTTGGCCCGGTTTGTCCGTTAATGTATGTATCTTGTTTTCTTTGTAAACTTTTTGATCGTGCAAAAGAATATCCAAAACCATATTCTGCAGCAATTGATATTTTAGCAAAAACAAAATATTCAATTCCTACGAAGGCGCGTGCTCCAACTCCCCAGGTAGCTTCAATTTTTTCGCTTGTAATTCGGGTGGTTGTACCCAATAACGCAGGATTTTGAATAGTTGTTGCGCCGGTACCAAAGTTATTTGTAAAAGTTGTTTGGTATTTATCCGAAAATGCGTTACCATATGCTCTTTCGTCTTTTTGTGCTGTTCTTGATACGCCAATTTCAGCGCCATAAAACCCCACTAAACGGCCGTAACCTCTTCTTTTTTCAAAACCGATGGCTAAAACCAAATTATTTTGTACAAAACTTCTTTTGTCTTCTACAGTTAAAAGACTAGCTGCACGGATATCATCGGGTGTACCACTTTTTGATGCATCAAATATTGCTTTAGAATCCTGTACAAGATTGGTTTGGGTTAAACCCAAAGTATTAAAACCAAAACGGGCTCTTACTGCTGAGGTAGGATCTAAAAAATATTTTCCTACAATTTGCTGCCCTGCGTTTTGTGTAAACGCTACTGAAGTGCCTGCTGTTGTACCAACATTACCTTGCGCGCCTAGTTTTACTGATTGAACCAAAAAATCAATTACCGGAAAAGCGTTAAAGCCTAATCCAATATCGCCAGCCTTAGGCAGTACTTCCTGACCTTTTCTGTTTTTTACCAACGTGGGGTCCGTCGATGTGTCTTGTGCGTTTGCAACTACCGATGTAATCATTACGGCTGCAAACAGGGTTTTTTTCATCATAATTTTCTGTTTTTTTAATTATAAATTTTGTGATTTATTTCACAAGTTATTTAAAAATTCTGGCAAATGTACCTAATAGCGGCGGACTAGACAACAATGATGCCGAATTTTTTTAACAAGGAAGAGAGATTGGAAAAATAAGTAATATTTGCTTTTATTTAATTCTACTTCATACTCCCAATCATATCCTCGGGCCTAACCCACATATCAAATTGTTCATTAGTTACATATCCTAATTCAATTGCAGCCTCACGCAACGTTTTATTTCCTTTATGCGCCGTTTTCGCAATTTTTGCGGCTTTTTCGTAGCCAATATGCGTGTTGAGTGCGGTTACTAACATTAGCGAATTTTCTAAATGCTTCTTTATTTCGGGTAAATTAGGCGTAATGCCACTCGCACATTTCTCGGTAAACGATACGCATGCATCGCCCAATAAACGAGCCGATTGTAATACATTGGCCGCAATTAAAGGCTTAAATACGTTTAACTCGAAATGGCCATTTAACCCACCAACAGTTGCGGCTACATCATTTCCGATTACCTGCGCGCAAACCATCGTTAATGCTTCGGGCTGTGTTGGGTTTACTTTTCC
>JAYTBK010000367.1:0-3235 GCA_043737035.1 Bacteroidota bacterium
TTTTTTTCGGCTACTAACCAAAATCGATCAATAAATTTATTTAGTTCTGTTTCGGACCACTGCGTCTTATTTTTATAAGTATTATAAAAATATAGGGCAAAAGGTTCTTCCGAAGGACAAATTACATTTTGGTGCAGGTTAAGCATCAATGATAATAGTGAACTCCCGGTACGTTCGGTACACAATAAAAAATGGGTATGAATTTCTTTTTCTAAAATATGAAATTTTGTTTAAAAGTATTAAATTTAATTAAATTACATATTTAAAATGGACGTCTTAAAAATTAATTTTATTGCAGGCATTGGGCGGTCGGGCACATCATTGATTATGTCGATGCTAAATGCGCACCCATTGTTACAGGCAACACCTGAAGTTAATTTCTTTAATTTCTTTTACGGCTCTTGGAAACATAAAAATAGTTTCAATGACGAGGATTATGTAAAGGTTGCAGCTTTTGTAAATTCGTTTAAAAACCGACAACAAGCAAGTGGTTTCAGTTGGGATATGGAAATATTTAGGAATAATATCAGTAAATTAGACATTATAAACTTTCGCTCCATTTATCAGTGCTTTTACACGGCGTTTAGTTACGCGAACAAATTGAAATTTATCACACACAATTTCGATAAAAATCCTATTAACACGTTGTTTCTCGACGACATTTTATCATCTTTTCCAACCTCCAAAATTATTTATATGGTGAGGGATCCGAGGGCTAATTTTTTATCGAGAAAAGAAAAACCGAAAAAGTGGGATGCTAATATCTATTTCGATTCACACCGCTGGGCGATTTATAATACGAAAGCATTGGAGGTGATGGAGCGAAATGAAGCTCGTTTTCATGTTGTAAGGTATGAAGATTTTGTTGTAAACCCGCAGAGCGAACTCGAAAAAATTGCCATTTTTTGCGATTTTGAGTTTGACGCCACAATGATGAATTTTTACCAAAATGTTTTAGAGAATAGTTTAAAGCACGTTGATGAAGAGCCAATGGAACCGCATCCTCAAGTGAAAGTAAAATATGAAAATTTAAGTCGGCCTGTAAACTCCGATCGATTAAACGTATGGAAGGAAAAATTATCGGGGTCCGAAATCTCTATCTGTTCTGCAATTTGCAAAATAGCTTACAAATTCGGTTACAACATTCAATATCATTCATCTAAAGCGAACGTATTTGAAAACTCGTTGGGATATTTAAAGGCTCAAATAAGTGTTGCGAAAGACTTGATGCTTTATAAAATTCCGCTAAACGTAAAATTAAAATTTATTAAATCTGTTTAATCTATGGGCAAAGTTGTTTTGTAAAAGTCTTTGTATTGATGTTTACCGTTTTTAAAGTTTTTACCGTATTTAATTTTTTTAATAAAATAAATAATTCGACGTGGGAGTGCATAATACAAATTTGGAACGATAATTTTGGAAAACAAAAATCTGCCGTAATCGTAAAAATTGAAAAATGTAATGCCTGACCGCGTTTCGCAATTTTCTTTTAAATAACCCGAGGCCAAGGCAGTTTGTCCGCAAATATTCCATATTCCGTTATATTGCAATGGCTGTAATTCGCGTTTCCATATCCCGGTTTTATCGGTATTAACTTTCTGTGATAGACCCTCGTGGAACAAAGCTAAATGTTTGTGTACGTCCTCACCAAGTAAATCGCTATTTTGGATTTCGGTTTTAAAATTTACGTCGTACTCTAACATGGCAGGATTATATGGCAAATTCAAAAACGTTGTAATTTTCTGTAGTGTTTCACTTGGCTCCCTCGTTAAATCTTCATATTTTATCTTAATATATCTAGCAGAATCTAAATTTTCTATTTTTCTATTAATCGTTTTGTATGCATAGTCCCATGTTTTAGCGAAATAAAATAAACTCGCCCTTTTTTTTTGCTTAGATGCCCTTTTATATTTAATCAAAACATTATCGCGCGCATCGCGGTATAAAATGATAAATTTACTTTCGGGGTAATACTCCGCAATATCTTTTAATACATGATGAAATTTTAATTGCTTATCAACAATAGTATTAACCTTACCTTTATCCTTACCCGGAAAAAAAGCAAAGTAACTTAACTTAATAGCGTTTGTGCCAGTTAAGTAATTTCTATGTGCTTTTAAAATGGTAATCAGTTCGGCCTTGGTTCCAAATTGGGCTACTAATTTTCCCTCGGCAAATAAAAAAAAATCGAAACAAAATGATTCGATAATATCATCCGTCCAATTTAAAACATTTTTGTATTTAGCAAAAAGGGTGTATGCAAACGGTTCCTCCGAAACAGAAAGAATTTGGGAGTGCATGTTTAGCATGGAGCTTAGTAAAGTACTTCCTGTTCTTCCGGTAGCCAAAATAAAGTTCAGCGATATTTTTTCCGGATCCCACATTTACTTTTTCCCTCTACCTATACTAATATTATATTTTACGCAATCCCAGTATTCTTTTGAGTAGCTTACAAAAATTTCTTCGCCGGCTTTAATATCTTTTTTAGCAACAATAAAGCATTTGTTTTTTTCAATTTCATAAAAAGCGTTATTGTTTAATCCTTTAATCCTGCCTAAACCTGCAGCATCGTTTGCAAACCTGGCTTTATGCTGAGGCGTGTTCCAAGCATCAATGCAATTCTTTTTATTTATAAAAAACAAGTATCCGTCTTCATCGCGTTCTACTCTTTTTTCATATTCTTTCCAATCAATAATCTCCCCTAGATATTCAATCACCTTAGCGCCCTTTTTTATTTCGGTGGTGGTAAATAAACCCTTACCGGAGTTTGGTAGTTGCGATGTTTTTACAATTAATGCCATAGTTGGGTAAAGATAGCATCTGCTTTGGATTTTTTTAAAAAATATTATCTTTAACAAATAATCAATCGGTGTATTCAATCATGAAACCCTTACTATTTTATTTTTTTCTTTTTATTGGTTTTGTTTTTCATGCGCAAATTTTAAACTTGCCGGCTCGTCAGGTTACCGCAATGAACGGCTCACAATTTGTTAGTACGATTACGCCGATGAGTTTCTCCGCTAGGGAAAATTTAATTATGCAAAATGTACTTAGTGGAAATATTCCCTCATTTTATCGCATACTTTCTCCCGTTACTTCTACTGCTACCATTGCTGGTTTTACAAAAAGTGTAACTTACTACGTTATACCCGATTATTTAGCCATAGGATGTGATACAAACTATTTTTTGTGTCCAATGTCGCCCATCATTGCAACGCAAATTGCAGATTCAATT
>JAYTBK010000368.1:0-3233 GCA_043737035.1 Bacteroidota bacterium
AGAGAGCAAATTTCTCAGGAGGTGCAAGAGAAAGTGCCGTTGGATTAGGAATAGATTGTATGGGTTACATGGGTTTGGGATACAATGGAACCTATAAAAATGATTTTTGGAAATTCGATCCCACGGCCAATACTTGGTCATCTATGACTTCTTTTCCGGGTGGTGCCAGAAGAAAAGCAACAGCTTTTAGTATTGGTAACAAAGGCTACGTGGGAACTGGTTTCGACGGACTTTATAAAAATGATTTTTGGGAATACAGCCCTCCTGTTTCTTATGCTTGGTCAAACGGTGCCACAACTCAAACTGTAGTAGCTCAAACGAGCGGTACTTATTCGGTATTGGTTACATCGCCAAATTGCAGCACTGCTTCTTCCACTAAATCTGTAACTATAAATATTAAGCCAACTCTTTCCGTAAATAGTACAACTATGTGTATGGGAAATAATGCAGTATTAACAGCAACTACAAACCCTAATGCAGGTCTAACTTATTCATGGTCTCCCAATACTTCGTCAATTGCTTCTGCAACAGTTAGTCCGGCAACAAATACTGTTTATACAGTTACTGCAATTAATGGCAACTGCAGTTCAAGCGCAACGTCTACTGTTCAGGTTTATTCTACATCAACAGCAACTACCGGTTTTTCATATATTTCCCCAGTCTGTATAAACGCAGCAAATCCATCACCAACAACTGTTCCGGGATTTATTTCAGGGGGCATGTACAGTTCATTACCAGGCTTAAGTATTAATCCATTCAGTGGCGCTATCAATTTAAGCTCAAGTACAACGGGCAGTTATGTCGTTACGTATTCTTTAACAGGAAACAGTTGCCTATTATCGGGTAGCAGTACAACCAGTATTATTATTACAAATACTACGACAGCAAACACTAATTTTTCATATGTATCACCGGTGTGTTCATCAAAATTATTCGGATCTCCAAATCTTGTTTCCGGTTTTTCAAATGGTGGTATTTTTAGTAATTCAAATGGTTTAATTATAAATTCTTCCACAGGAATTATTGACCTTTGGAATTCTCCGGCAGGAACGTATACTTTAGATTATACGTATAGTTCGGCAAATTGCATAATTGGTGGTTCCGGTACTTCTTTAATAACCATTGTTGGAAGTCCAACAATAAGTGCCGGATCAAATGTGAGTATTATATTAGGTGCTAGCAATACCTTAACGGCTAGTAGTAGTCCCGGAACATACACGTGGAGCCCCTCTACTGACTTGAGTTGTTCAACCTGTTCCAATATTGTTGTTACTCCGGTTCAATCTACGGAGTATTGTGTGACCACAACGGATGGCATTTGCCCCAATTCGGTTTGCATGTTGGTTAATATAGAAATGCCTTGTGATGCAAATTATGAACTGGCTTTACCAAATGCGTTTTCACCAAACGGTGACGGTAATAACGATCAGTATTGTTTACAGGGTTGGAATTATTGTGTTACAAATTTCAACATTATGATTTATAACCGTTGGGGAGAAAAAGTATTTGAATCCTTTGATCCATCTTTTTGCTGGGACGGTACGCAAAATGGAAAGACCTTGGAACCGGCTGTTTTTGTATATGTGGTGAAGGCACTCTATAACAATAGTGAGAGTTTAAGTAAAAAAGGAAATGTAACCCTGATAAAATAATACAGATGAAAATTACAACCTCTATTATATTTCTGTATTGCGCGTTTTGTTTTTTAAGTGCCAAGTCTCAGGATTTGCATTTTTCACAATTCAACGAAAATCCTTCCTTAGTTAATCCCGCCTTAACAGGCGCCACCTCCGTTTTAAGAGTGTCGGCAATTTACCGCGACCAATGGCGTTCGGTAACTGTACCTTATAAAACTTACGGCGTTTCGGTTGAATCAAGGTTTAAAACCAGTAACTGGAATAAAGTTGAGGGCCGGTCAATGACGTTTACCAAAAGTTCGTTCAGTAAATTTGCGGGCGGCTTGTCCTTTTATTCTGATAAGGCAGGTGATGGTAATATGAGTATTAATCAACTGAATGCATCGTTGGCGTCCTTTGTAACACTAAACACTAACAATAAATTATCACTAGGTTTGCAGGCAAGTCTGGCCCAACGCAAAACTGATTTTTCCAAATTGATTTTTTCCAATCAGTACAGTGGCACAGGTTATGATACCAATATAGATAATGGAGAGCGCATAGCTTTGCAATCATTTATCTATCCTGATCTGGCTGCGGGATTGAATTGGTCCTTTACAACCAAAGAAAACTTGGTGACCGTTAACCGGCAGAAAAAAATAAATATGGGCGTTGCTTTTTACCATATCAATCGCCCGGCACAATCCTACTTGGGAAAGAACGGCGATAAACTAAACATGAAGTATGTATTTCACGGCGATTTTTTATTCGGTATTCCTGCAACTAATTTAGGATTTGCGCCAACTTATTTGGTGCAGTTGCAGGGGCCGGTTAAAGAAATTACTGCCGGAGCCATCATTAAATATTACATTAACGAAGACTCTAAATACACTGGCATCATACAGCGTACAGCTTTTAATGTAGGCGTGTTTTACAGGCATATGGATGCTGTTATTTTTTCGTTTTCTTATGACAAGCGCCAGCAGTACTCAATAGGTATTAGTTATGATCTTAATGTTTCCGGACTCTCCAAGGCCACCAAATTAAACGGTGGACCTGAAATTACCTTGAAATTTAATACAGCCAATTCCTATCTGTATCAAAAAAAACCAAAACCAAATTTGTAGATTTTATTATATTTAATGCTGATTATTCATTAAATGATTTACTTTGCAGCATGAAGTATTTATTAATTTTAGTCGGAGGTTTATTGGGATCGCTAACTTCGGTTTACGCACAAAACGATTCCAATACTGTAAAATCTATTCATGCTAAGTTGAGAATTTTTCAGGAAAGTGATCAGGTTGACTCTATTTGGTTTTATGAAAATAAAGCGCTTGCTATTTCCGAAAGAATAAAATATGAGTCTGGTATAGCCCACGCCTTAGGCTCTTTTGGAGTTATTCATAAAATTAAGGGAAATTATCCCAAGGCATTGGATAATTTTTTTAAAGCATTAGCTATTTATGAAAAATCGAAAGATAGATACAGAATATTAGTTCAGTATAGTGGTATCGCATCGGTATATTATCTTCAAAAAAACTACGATCAGGCAAAAATCTATTTCCGTAAAGCATTATTGCTTAGTAAGGAGTTAGGCGATAAAAGAATTGAATC
>JAYTBK010000369.1:0-3222 GCA_043737035.1 Bacteroidota bacterium
GTTGATCCCATTAATGATTACGGCGCGGGAATTGACACCGGTTTTTGTGTTGGCCAACAAAACGGAATTAGGATTGGACAGCCAAACAACTCGAGTAACAATACACACTTATTTACATGGCAACCCACTACAAGCCTCGACAATTCTGCTTCTCAAAATCCAATCGCTACTCCAACTATTACCACACAATATAAATTAACAGTTAGCAATGGAGGTTTTTGCGCACCAAATATTTCGTTTGTTACAGTAACACCTTTTCCTAAACCATTTGTTGATGCAAGCACCGATACTATTATTGACGAAGGAAACACCGTTACATTGAATGGCGTTGGTGCTGTAATTTATTTTTGGAGTCCGCCCTACAATCTTAAATACGGGTCTACACCAAATGCCGATGTTTGGCCAATAAAAAACACTACATACACATTGAGCACTGAAGATTCGCACAAATGTTATAATTCGGATACGGTACGAGTGGCAGTCATTAACGGAGATAAATTATTTTTTTATAGCGCCTTTACTCCTAATGGAGATGGTGACAACGATTTGTTTTATATCGGCAACGTCGAAAAATTTCCTGATAACAACCTCAAAATTTATAACCGCTACGGGAAAATAATTTATAGCGCTACAAATTATTTAAATGATTGGGATGGAACTTATTTAGGTAATCAAATACCTACAGGAACTTATTTTTATATTTTTACAGATGGTATCGATAAAAAATATAAAGGACAGGTAACACTGTTAAGATAATTTTTGAAGCAACTATTTTTTAATTATCAGCGTATCGTATGAAGGCGAATACCCGCAGAAAGCGCCGATAACATTACCTCCCGAAATATTACTCTGTATGTTTGATGGTGCCGCGAAAGGATTTCCGTTACTAGATTTGTTTGTATAATACGAACGCCAGAATAAATATTCACTGTTACCAATGGCGCAAAATTTGACCACAACCGTATCACCAATTTTATAATAACCCTTATTTACATCATCGTCATTAGCTTGTTGCTGGTTAGGTTGTGACGGCCTTTCGTAAGAAAAATCAAAACTTGTTCCGTCAATAAATTTATCATCAAAAGCCGAATTAAACGGAGCAGCAAAAAATGGATCAATGGTAATACGCTTAGCAAACCAACGGTAGCAATTCCCCTGCCCTATCGGATCGGTTAAGTGCCCCCAACAATATCCAAATGTATCCAGTTCGGCTTTAAAAAAAACACTATCAAGTGGTATAGGATTTAAAATGTTGGTTGCGGCCGTGTATGTTTTGTCATTTAATTTTATAGTCAGTAAATATGATTTTCCTACCTGCCCAGTAATTTTAGTACCAAAATAAAAATAGCCTGTAGCAGGATTAAATTCTCTGAGTGTATCAACTAAGTTACCGTCAGTTACAGTAATAAATGCACCTTTCACGAAAAATCGGCTGGGATCAGTGAGATCAACATTTCCAAAATAAGCGGCGGTGGTCGACAAAAGAACCTGTGCAGGTTTCCCGGTTTCAATACTCGCTTCAACAACTAATTTTTCTTTGTATTTGGGCAACGTAATATCAATATCTTGTTTACATGAAGCAACAGCCAGAATAACTAAAAACAATACTGAATTTAAAATTAAATAATATGCTTTTTTGTTTACCATGTATTTAAAATTTAAAATTCCAAGTTACAGTTGGTAGTATTGGAAACAAACTAACCTGCTTTCCTTTTACGGTATAATTTCCTTTTAAAAAATCGCCTTCAGCATCAAAATATATTAAATACGGATTGTGCCTGTTGTAGGCGTTAAACACGCTAAACGTCCAACTGCTTTGGTAATTTCGGTTCCACGCTTTCGGAACTTTTATTTGGGTAATATCTTTTCCTTTTTTAGCGTACTTACTTTCAAGGCGTGCTCGTTTTCTTTGTAATTTTTTTTCCCTATCGGGAGAATAAGTTGCTGATAAATCGAGCCTGTGATAGTCAGGCATTTTGTATGAATTACGTAAGCCGTAATCATATCCAACACTCCCTTCGTAAGCGAACAAACCGTTAGGAAGCGTTCCTCGATTACCGGTGCCGTAGACAAATACCAAGCCGAAATTCCATTTTTTATTTGGATCGTAAGTTACAACCAACGACGCGTCGTGCCGCCTATCGTACTTTGCAAGATACCGTTCGCCGTAATTAATTTCCGTAAACTGGCGCCATGTCCACGATAAAGTGTAACCTATCCAGCCTGTAAATTTTCCGGTACGTTTTTTAATAAAAAATTCAGCCCCGTATGCTTCACCTTTCCCGAAAGTAAAAGCGTTATCAGGATTATCAAAAACATTATCCTGTGGTTCTGCACCTTCCTTATAGTCTATCTGGTTCTTCATTGTTTTATAATAAACTTCAATGGAAGTTTCAAACATATCCTGATAAAAGTTTTTAAACACACCCAATGCATATTGGTTTCCAAGTTGCGGCTTAATGTAATCTGTTGATGGCATCCACACATCGGTTGGCAAACTCACCGATGATATACTTGCTAAATGGATGTATTGAAAATTACGAGTATATGAACCTTTTACAGAAAGACTTTTTGTTAGACTGTAGCGGGCGCTAATGCGAGGTTCAAGGCCATGGTAATCAATTACTTTTTTGCCATTGCTATAAATATTAGTATCAATTGTTTTTCCAAACTGATCTTTTACATACCTAGTAAACGGACCAACCTGAGCAAAATATCCAAAACGAAGCCCTGCATTTACTTTTAACCTTTTGGTAATTTCCCAATCGTCGGCAATATAAACAGCAGCATCGTGTGAGTACAAACGAATTATTTTACCAACATCAAAAGTAGTTTCACCTTGTTTTGCACTGACATTACTTGGCGTAAATGTGTGAAAAATATAATTGATGCCCGCTTTAACGGTATGCCGTGGATTTGGCAAATAGGTAAAATCATATTTTACTGTCCAGTCTTTAATACCTGAGAATAATTTCAATTCAAAATCCGATTGTGCAGCCGTAAACGTAAAATCATAATTGGTATAAGATACTGACGCATTAGAAAAAAGTTTAGAGCTAAATAAATGGTTCCAACGAAGGCAGGCTACGGAATTACCCCACGGCACAAGAACGGAAAATTGAGACTCTGCATCATTAAATTTAAATACATCTTTACCATGGTACACGCTTAAAAATAATCTGTCTTTATTACTGATCTGCCAATTGAGTTTAGCGTTAAGAT
>JAYTBK010000370.1:0-3214 GCA_043737035.1 Bacteroidota bacterium
TAAACATCATACATTAAAATTTGTACGAGTTTATTCATCTGTTTTTTTCCGAGTTCCTGCCACGGCTTACTTAAATTTATTTCCGCCCGAATTATTAAATATTCCCATAAACGCTTGGGTATCTCAAAAAGCGGTGTATTTACGATCGACGATTTGAAGCTTAAATTAACTTCTATTCCATATCGCACATCATCCTCTTTGGCAACGTTTGTCCAGTTTACGGTAATGCCTGCCTGATAATTTAATCTAAAAAAATCATACGCCGCAAATGCGGAAAGCTTTAAAACCGCCGGCCCGCTTAGGCCCCAATGCGTAATTAAAACCGGTCCCGTGTATGCGTGTTTTGTTCCATTTACTTTAATAATGCCATTTTTTACGCTCAAACCCATCAATTCTTTAATAGAACTTTGCGGAAGATTGAGGGTGAACAAACTTGGGATCAGCTCATCTATGTGATGTCCGCATGCTTTTAAGAACTCATAATTTTTGACCTGATGATGCCCTCCAATACTGCAAATAACAGCATCTGCGTTTAACGTTTGCTTATTAGTTACCACCGCAATTTTCTGCGTTCCTGTTTTTTTTATGGAGAGAACTTCTTCATTTAAGTGTACGTCGATGTTTAATTTTTGAGCTTCATTTAAAAAACAGTTAATAATTGTTTCACTCGTGTTGCTCTCCGGAAACATCCTTCCATCCTGCTCTACCTTAAGTTTTATTCCTCGCTTCCTAAACCATTCGATTGTATCTTCCACGGCAAACTGCGAAAAAACCTGACGTAATTCTTTATTCCCGCGCGGATAATTCTTAATTAGCTCACCATTATCAAATTGTTGGTGTGTTACATTGCAACGTCCGCCGCCCGATACACGAACTTTAGAAAGTAGCTTTCCCGATTTTTCGAGAATACTAATTTTAGCTTGCGGAAAATTTAGCGCGGCATTTATAGCAGCAAAAAAGCCCGACGCGCCTCCACCGATAATAATAATGTTATAATTGCTTATTGAATTCAAATTATTATATAACGTTAATTAAAATTTATAAACATTTTAGAATTTTTATTTTGGAAGTATAAAATTTTCTTATTTTTAGTGCACACTTTAAAACTTACTGCTATGGGATTATGGGATAAAATAAAAGGCGAATTTATTGATATTATTGATTGGACCGACAATACCAACGATACTATTATTTATAAATTTCCGCGTTACCAAAACGAAATTAAAATGAATGCTAAGCTTACTGTGCGCGAAAGTCAGGTAGCCGTTTTTTTTAACGAAGGAAAAATTGCAGATGTATTTCAGCCGGGTATGTACACACTTACTACCCAAAATATGCCCATTCTCACAACTCTAAAAGGATGGAAGTATGGTTTTGATAGTCCGTTTAAAGCCGATGTGTTTTTTGTAAGCACCAAACAATTTATCAACCAAAAATGGGGAACCAAAAACCCTATTATGTTACGCGACGTGGAGTTCGGTCCGGTGCGCTTGCGTGCCTTTGGATCCTATGCATTTAGGGTTAGCGACGCCCCACTTTTTTTAAAAGAAATTGCCGGAACCGATTCAGAATTTACAGTAGAAGAAGTTAATGAGCAACTGCGAAACATTGCCGTATCACGCGGTATGGATGCAATGGCGGAAAGTAAAATTCCGGTGTTAGATCTCGCTTCGAATTACGATGAAGTGTCAAAAATAATTACTGATAAAATTAAACCAGAGTTTAATGAGTTGGGTTTAAATCTTACAAAATTTTTAATTGAAAACGTATCGTTACCGCCAGAAGTTGAAACCGCCTTAGATAAACGTAGTAGTATGGGAATAATTGGAAACCTTGGCGCATATACTCAATTTCAGGCCGCAAACGCTATGGAAGATGCAGCTAATAATCCTAATGGAGGCATGATGGGCGCAGGAATTGGCGCAGGAATGGGTTTTGGAATGATGAACCAAATGGGCAACGCTTTTCAAAATCAACAATTTAATGGCAACAC
Source organism: Bacteroidota bacterium (assembly GCA_043737035.1). Lineage (GTDB taxonomy): Bacteria > Bacteroidota > Bacteroidia > B-17B0 > Aurantibacillaceae > UBA4416. The sequence continues at coordinate 1,994 of JAYTBK010000370.1, forward strand.
CGGCACAAACAATCCGCCACCGCCGCCGTTTGTGCAATATTTTGTAGCGGTAAATGGCGCTCAAACAGGGCCATTTGATATTCAACAACTAAAGGCAAAGGTTATTGCAGGTGAGTTTACAAAACAAAGCAACGTGTGGAAACAGGGAATGGCTGGGTGGTTGACTGCCGAAACGCAGCCCGATCTTGCAACGTTATTCAATTCAATTCCGCCGCCGCCTCCAATTTCTTAAAATGATTCAATTGATATTGTTTTTGAGTGTTTTATCGTTTTAGAAAATTGAATTGCAATAAATGATCATGTAATAAACTCGTTTTCTTTTTAGTATGTTTATTTAAACAACAACAGATAATTTATGCTTTGGCATATCATAAAATTTTATATGTGCTTTCCAATTGCTGTTTATTTTAAACGCAGTAAAATAAAGAATGCACATTATTTGAGAATTAAAGGCCCTGTTATTATTGCCATGAACCATCCAAATGGCTTTGCAGATCCTATAGGCTTTACAAGCGCTATTTATCCGCCGCGGGTTTTTTACCTAGCGCGTGGAGATGCGTTTAAAAAAGGAATTATATCGTCACTACTTGAAAGTATGGGTGTGATACCCATATTCAGAATTCAGGATGGTGGAAAAGAAGGTCTTAAAAAAAACGACGAAAGTTATAGTGTCGTAAATAAATTATTAAAAAGAAATCAAAAAATAATAATTTTTGCGGAAGGCCTCTGCATACAAGAACGTCGGCTACGTCCATTAAAAAAAGGTGTACCGCGCATGGTATTTGGTGCTGTTGAAGAACTCCAATTAAAAAACCTTAATATAGTGCCCGTTGGCGTAAATTACTCTAACCCTTCGCAGTTTAGATCAACGGTGTTTTACAATGTTGGAAAACCGTTACATATTGCCGATTATATGTCGGCATACCGTAAAGCTCCTGCCAAAACAATGAATATTTTTTTGGCCGATCTCACAACTCGCATGAAAGAGCTTATTGTGCACATCGATCATAAAGAAAGTGAGGCTGTTATTGGTGATCTCGAAAAAATTCTCCGTAATGAACCACGCGCTTATAATAATCACACGACACATTCACCTAACGATCCTGAATACCAGTTTCACTTAGCAACATACATAACTGCTGCCATTAACAAGTTGGAAATTATTGATCCTGAAAAAGTAATTGAATTAAATAAAAAAACATCGGCCTACATAAAAGAACT
>JAYTBK010000371.1:0-3214 GCA_043737035.1 Bacteroidota bacterium
CTGGAGTGTCGGCACTATCGGTGGAAAACGTGGCCCTAATTACGGGCGGAATACCAGCACAGTACGGCGATATTACTAGTGGTGTTATTGTGGTTACTACCAAAGATTATTTTAGCGGCATACAACATAAAGAAGCCCGTAACAATTATATTTTAGAAAACAAACAACGGATTGCCCGAGAAAAGAATGCGATAGAAGTCGAAAAAAAACGTAAAGAGGAAATTGAAAACGAGCTAAAACTAGAAGAAGAAGCTAAAACTGGTAATAAAAAATAATCCAATGTTTTTATAACTTTTCAAAACAAAACCGGCTACTACATTTGCGGTGGCCGGCTTTAAAGTTTTTTAAAAATGCAATTAATTTATTTTTTATAAACCATTACATTAAATACAAACGGCTGCATTTTTTTAATTTGCTCGCTGCGTTTAAGTCCTTTTAAACTCGATTTTTTTAACGATAAACTCAAATCTTTTTTAAGCGAATCATTTTCAAGGTTATTAATAGTTTGTTTAATAAAACCCGATTTAACAGCAAACCCCGTAGCCTCTGCCGAACTTTGTTTCCCGCGTATCAAACCGATGATATTTCCTTGCTCATCCATTAATGGGCCACCACTGTTTCCTGGATTAATTGGTATAGAAATCTGGTACATGGTTGTATCATTGTTAAAACCACTTAACGAACTAAGCGATCCTTCACCATAAACAACATCGCGCCTAGGGTAACCAAGTGTAAAAATCTGGTCGCCAATTTCACCTACGTTGTCATTAAAAGCAAATGGAAACGGAATGTTTTTTAAAGCTTCAACATCGTCAATTTTATAAATTGCAATATCCATCGCTGCATCACTGGCTACTAATTTTGCCGAAGCCCTATCTAAAATTAAATTTGTAACAAATACCGAATCGGCATTTTTTACCATATGATAGCTTGTAATAAAATAACCTTTATTGTTTAGTGCAAAGCCGGTACCTTCAATATTTGCCGGTGCATAAATAATTTTAGGTTTTCTGGCTGCTTCTGTAATACCTTCTATAATTGCATCCTGCGAGTATTTAAGTTCTGTAACATCTCGTTTTAAATCGGTAATTGCATTGCCCTGTTGCTTTAATAAATAACCACCAGCACTTAAAACCGTTACCGTTCCTACAACCGCAAATATTGCTACCGATGCGGCTACGGCAAACGTTTTACCATGTTTTTTAATAAAAGTATCAGGTTTTAAAGGCAAAATTTTCGCATCGTTTCCAAACTCCTGTTTGTGTATTGCAGAAAGTATTTGTTTTAAATGTACACGCTGCTCATGTTCGTTTATGCTTTCTAATAAGGTTTTATGTTTGTCAAACGCTTCGGCAAACTCCTCATCTGCTTTCAGGCGCTCTTCAAAATCAATCTTTTCTTCGGTACTTAATGTTCCAAAAATATAGTTATCAAATAAATCGGTTGCTTTCATCTCTTAATTCCTTTCTAAAATATTAGTCTCAAAAAAAATTCGTTTTAAACGTTGTAAACATTTGTACTTTTGTGTTTTGGCGTTATCCGAGTTTGTATAACCAAACTTCTCCGAAATCTCATCCATGCTCATTTTATAAACATAAAAATCTTTTAATAGTGTTTTGCAGGGTTCGCCCAGGTTTTCCAAACACACATTCATTTTTTCTATATCCGAATCCTTTTTTAAATGGCCGGTAATTTCTTCGGTTACATCTATCACTTCGGCTTCTTCATCTTCTTTAAACCTAACGGTTTGGCCACTGCCTCGAAGTTGTTTTAACCACAACCGCCGCGCAATAGAAAATATAAATGTTTGAAGCTGGCAATTTAAAACGAAGGCAGGTTTTTGCACATTTTCGTAAAGTACAATTATTGTTTCTTGATAAATATCGGCGGCAGCTTCGCTACTTCCACTATTATTTACAACATATTTAAGAACGAGGTTATAATACTTTTTGTATAAAGCCCGCAACACGGCATCTTTGTTATGCCTGAGCCCTTCAATAAATTCAAGGTCTGTGTACGTTACTTTCGACATAAAGTCTTTGTTAGGGTTAATACCTTTTCAGATTAAAAGTAACCCAAAAAAGACAGCTTATAACGGTAATTTATTGACTTTTAGTGATTTCAAAGTCAAACCGCGCTTCACGCTTCATTATTCTCCCGTTATCTGAAATGGATAATTTTTTACAGTAAATTTTATAAAAACCTTTTTCTAATGGTTTAATCTTAATAATGATTGCATCTTTTTCGTTTTTGGATTCAATAATTTTGGCGCTTATATCAGTTAAGTCGTTGGAATAATAATAACCTTCGCTATTGTTTTTTGAAATGGAAACAAATTCAAGATGTTCAGAATATGGCGTTCTTGTTGGGTCGGTACACTTTAAGTTTAATAAAAAGTTTTGTGAAGCTTTTTCAATCGTTAATCTAAACCCAATACAATCCGGATTGTTAAATCTTAAACCGCAGTATGATGAGGTTCCGGTATATATTTGAACGATGGTTAAATAACGCTGCAAAATTTGTTGAGTAATAAATTCAGTTTTTAGGGAATCCAAGTTTGATCGCAATAAAAGTGAATCAAAGGTAAGTTGCGTTAAAAACAGGTCATCCGGTAAAACCTTAGTGTTCGCTCCATTTTGAGCAGTATTAAAGTAAATGTTGGATTGTTTTATAAATGATGTGTAGTCGGTAATTATTTTTTCATCATCACGACAATTGACAATAGATTTTAAAAACAACCTCATCACAGAATCCTGTTTCACGAACAGTTTATAATAAGGAACTTGAGCCGGATTTCCGTTTGATTTTGCTTTCATTGAAGCTTTTGAAAATGATAGTTGCTCTTCTAAAAACTTATTTTGTTGTTTAATTTCTTTTAAAATAATGGAATCGTTATTTCGGCAGCTACAAAAAAACAGAGTTGCTAGTAGGATATAATTTGTAAATATGTTTTTTTTCATTTTGAGAGATGCTGAAACAAGTTCAGCATAACTAAAAATATCGTTAAATACGGGTAAAACTATTTATTCATTAATGATTCAATCTCATCGGCCTCCAGAGGAATGTTTTTCATTAAATCAATATTTCCTGTTTCGGTTATAGCAATGTTGTTTTCTAAACGAATTCCCAAACCTTCTTCAGGGATATAAATTCCGGGTTCAACTGTAAAAACATTTCCTGCCTGCATTGGTTCGTAAAAAAAGCCAACATCGTG
>JAYTBK010000372.1:0-3212 GCA_043737035.1 Bacteroidota bacterium
GCCTTTTGGTATTGCACAAACGGGAAAGGCATTTAGAAATGAAATTGTGGCTCGCCAATTTATTTTTCGAATGCGCGAATTTGAACAAATGGAAATGCAATATTTTGTAAAACCAGGCACGGAAATGGAATGGTACGAGTATTGGAAAAAAGCAAGATTAAATTGGCATTTGAGTTTAGGGTTGGGCAAAGAGAATTATAAATTTCATGATCATTTAAAATTAGCGCATTATGCCAATGCAGCAACAGATATTGAATTTCAATTTCCGTTTGGGTTTAAAGAATTAGAAGGCATACATAGCCGGACTGATTTTGATTTAAAACAGAATGAGCAATTCAGCGGAAAAAAATTACAATATTTTGACGTTGAGAAAAATGAAAGTTATGTGCCTTATGTGGTGGAAACCAGCGTAGGGTTAGACCGTTTGTTTTTAGCCATTTTATCATCTGCCTTAAAAGAAGAAACTTTACAGGGTGGCGAAACCCGAACTGTGTTAAGTTTACCTGCAGCATTAGCGCCAATTAAAGCAGCAGTTTTTCCATTAGTTAAAAAAGATGGTTTACCTGAACTAGCTGAAAAAATAATTAACGATTTAAAATTTGATTTTAACGTTACATACGATGAAAAAGATACTGTTGGCAAACGTTATAGAAGACAAGATGCCATTGGTACGCCTTATTGCATTACGGTTGACCATCAAAGTTTAGAAGATAATACGGTTACCATTCGCCACCGCGATACTATGCAACAGGATAGGATTAAGATTAGTGAGGTTTATGATTTTTTACAAAAACGTGTGAGCTTAAAAAGTTTGTTGCAGAATTTGTAATTATTTAACCACACCCGCAATTATCATCACAACCGCTTTTAGCTTTATTTTTTTTAAAAAACTTAAACAGTAAATAAATTACTGCTGTGGCTACTAAAGTATAAGCTATTAATTGTTGCATTTATTATTGTAAAGGTAATATTATTAATAAAATTATGCCTCTACTCATATAAATGAGAAAAGTTATTGTCAGTTCGAGTAGAAAATTCTGTCTCTTTGAATTTTAGTATCGAGAACTTTCATAGACATCACTTCTCGATACAACCTTCGTCCCTCAGGTTTACTCGAAGTGACAGAGTTTTAATTTTTCAAAATTGGCAAAATAATATTCGATGAATTATCATTTTGATGAAACACTTTTATTTCACTTTCAATAAAATCAGCATCGCTACATTTATAAATATCTACAAACTGTTGCGGGTTTCTATCAAAAATAGGAAACCATGAACTTTGCACTTGTATCATTAATTTATGTCCTTTTTTAAAAGTATGAGCCACATCGGGTAATTCAAATTTTACAGTTTCGATGGTGTTTGGCTTAAAGGCTTCCGGCTTTTCAAAACTATTTCTAAAACGTCCGCGCATAATTTCGCCACGCACTAACATTTGGTAACCCGCCATTTCGGCTTCGTTTTTTACGCCTTTGCAACAAAAGGTTGTATCGTATTTAAAATCGTCCGGAAAAACATCTATTACTTTTACCACAAAATCTGCATCGGTGGTAGATAACATCACTTTTAAATCCGCAATAACAGTACCTGCCAACGTAATATCGTTTTGTAAAATATCCGTTTCAAAAACCAACACATCTGTTCTTCTTGCGGCAAAGCGCTGGTCGTCGCTCATATACTCCCTGGTTCTGTTTAAATGCACATCTTCGGCATATGGCACAGGCTTGTTTGGGTTGCTGGTATATTTTGAAGAGGAATTAGTAGAATTTGGTTTTTGAAAATATAATTTTTGATTCTGATTAAAATATATCAGAGTATTCTCTACCTTTTTAGATGGCCAGGTATCAAAGGTTTTCCAATTATTTTCTCCGGTAAAAAACACATTGGCCTCAGCAATTTTACTAACATCGCCTTTGTTTTTTAAGTAAAAATTAAAAAAAGGAATTTCTAAGTTTTGTTGATAGTGCTCTGATGTTTTGCTCCCGAATCTAACATTTCCCAGATTAGCCCCTAAGCCTCTGCTCCACCCACCATGAAACCAAGGACCCATTACTAATTTATTATTAGTTGCAGGGCTTTGTTTTTCAATGGCTTTATATAAGCTCCAGGCGCCATAACAATCTTCTGCATCAAAAGTCCCGCCAACAACCAACATGGCAGGTTTTATATTTTTACAGGCACGTCGGGCATCACGTGCTTTCCACCACGCGTCGTAATTTGGATGCTCCATCAATTCGTTCCAAAATTTTACAGTATCGCTAAATAATTTTTTAAAGTTTTTTAATGCACCTTGTTTTAAATAAAAACTATAATTGTCTTTTTCAGGAAAATCGTAATTTTTTTCCTGCTCTGAAGTTGGTTTTGCACGTGGCAGACCAAAAGAGGAATAAAAATTAAAACCATCCATTAAAGAAAAGGCACCGTTGTGATGAAAATCATCGCCTATAAACCAATCAGTTACCGGGGCTTGCGGACTTACAGCTTTAATTGCCGGATGATTTGAAAGTGCTGCCATAGTACTGTAGAAACCGGGGTATGAGATGCCAAACACACCTACATTGCCATTATTATTACTAACGTTTTTAACTAACCAATCTATTGCATCATACGTATCGCTGGCCTCATCAATATCTGTTTTTAATTTTTTATTCTCAATAAACGGACGCACATCTACAAATTCACCTTCGCTCATGTATCTTCCACGAACGTCTTGAATAACGATGATGTAATTTTCTTTTATATACTCTTTCCAATAACTTGCGTAAAGTCGTTTACTAAAAAAACCGTTGCCATAAGGTGCGCAAGAATAAGGCGTGCGCATTATTAAAATAGGATGCTTTTCCGCAGAACTTTTTGGAGCATAAATACAGGTAAATAAATTTTTACCGTCGCGCATGGAAATATTTACTTCTTGTTTGGTATAATTGGTAAATGTCCAAGCGCTATCAATTGTTTGAGACAAACAAAATGATGTTATAAAAAGAAATAAAACGATAACAATTTTCATACAGATATAATTATTGGATTTGACACCGATCAGCCTAAAACTGTAAAATCTTCAGCATTTTTAATGGCGATTTGCTGTGCAACACTTTGTGCAAGTTCTAAAAAATTTAATGCTTGTTGTGTGTTTTCTTGAAGCACTGCCGGACGACCAATATCAGAAGCTTCGCGAATGCTTTGTACTAAGGGTAATTGTGCTAATAAAGGTA
>JAYTBK010000373.1:0-3209 GCA_043737035.1 Bacteroidota bacterium
AAGTTTGTTTAACACGGGTTCGAGTTATAATAATATGGCAAAGTATGATAACGCTATAAATTATTATCTAAAAGCAATAAGTGTGTTTGAAGAGTTACAGCTGGTAAATAAAGCGGCAATTGCGTACGATAATATCGGCGGCGTATTTTCAAATATCGGACAAACCGAAAAAGGTTTAAAATATCACCTAGTAGCCCTTCAAAAAGCAAGGCAAATACACGATAGTGTTGAAATAGCAACAGCTTCATTAAATGCAGGTATGCAGCTAAGCAAATTAAATCGCATAGGCGAGGCCGAGAATTATGTTAACAATGCACTTGCAATTTCGAAAAAAATAAAAAACACATATCTTGAAATTAACGCCACCCTTACACTTGCCGAAATATATGTTAAGCAAAAACAAATCGAAAAGAGTATTTCCTATGCAGCTTATGGCTTAAAAAGTTCTGTTAATTTAAATTCGCTTTACAGTGAAATGGAAGCGCTTAAAATTTTAACTCGTTGTTTTTATTTAAAAAAAGATTTTATAAAAGCTATTGGATATGGAGAAAAAGCTATTGCCTTTGGCAAAAAAAACGCTATTACCGCTCAGCTCAAAACTGTATATGATATTCTTTCGTCCGCCTATAACGCAACAAGCAATTACAAAGCGGCTTATGAAACTATATTACTTTCAAAAAATCTTACCGACAGCGTAAATGAAAAGGAGGTTACCAAGGAAATTGAAAACCTGGAGATAAAATATCAAACCACACAAAAGGAAAACCAGATCCTTGAATTACAAAGAATAAAGAAACAACAGCAATTGCTCATTAGCATTATGGCTTTAGGCATCGCCGTTATTTTGCTAATCAGTTATTTGGTATACAAAAATTACCGACAAAAACGGTTGTATCAAAAGCAACGCATTCAGGAATTAGAAACTGAGAAAAAACTCATTACTTCCGAATCTATTATTAAAGGGCAGGAAGAAGAGAGAAGGCGCCTAGCGAGAGACTTGCACGATGGCTTAGGCGGAATTCTCTCAAGTGCAAAACATTCTTTCAGTAACATGAAAAATAATTCCATTATTTCCGAAGAAAGTAATAAAGCTTTTGAAAACGGAATTGCTATCCTCGATAAATCGATTAGTGAATTAAGGAGAGTAGCTCATAATATGATGCCAGAAGCGTTGGTTAAATTCGGATTGAATACAGCTATTCAGGATCTTTGTGAAAGCATTCATCAAAACGGAAAAATTCAATTGACGTATCAATCTTTTGATTTAAAAGATGAAGACGTTTCTAAAAATAAAATTGCCACAATTTACCGGATCATACAGGAGCTAATTAATAATATTTTAAAGCACTCCGACGCGAAAACGGCCTTAGTACAGTTTATAAAAACAAATAACACGCTCAGCATAACCGTAGAAGATGACGGGAAGGGCTTTGATATCAATCAGCTTAAAAATAATTCAGGCATTGGCTATTTAAACTTAAATACTCGCATTGCTTATATAAATGGCGTAATGGATATACAAACCGCTCCCGGAAAAGGAACTTCAATTAATATAGATATTCCAAACATTTTTCATGATTAAAGTTTTTATTATAGATGATCATCAACTGATCCTTGAAGGCATTCATTCATTGCTAAAAGATGAAAAAGAAATTGAATGGTTAGGAAGTGCCAAAGCACCTGATGAACTGTTAGCCTTTTTAAAACATAACCAACCCGATGTATTGCTTATGGATATTAACCTCCCGCAAAAAAGCGGATTGGATCTTTGTCCTGAAATCAAACAACTTTATCCTGCTATACAGATTATTGGGTTGAGCACATCCGACCAAGCAAGCATTATCCGTAAAATGATGGAAAGCGGTGCTGCCGGCTATTTGCTGAAAGATGCGTTAAAAAATGAAATCATTACAGCTATACAAACCGTTGTAAAAGGTAAAACATATATCAGCCATTCTGTTTCGGAAGTTTTAAAGAAAAAAAATACAGAAGATATTTTGCCGGTACTTACTAAAAGAGAAAAACAGGTTTTGGAATTAATCTCAGAAGGGTTTACGAACCAGGTGATTGCCGATAAGTTGTTTTTAGATGTTACGACGATTAATTCGCACCGAAAAAATATGCTTACTAAATATAACCTCAGCAATACGGCTGCATTGGTTAAACTTGCCATTAATCATCATTTGATTTAATTATTATATAAATCATAGCGTGAGCCTTTAATGTTTAAGATTCCGGATAGTCAGCCACGCCATTAATCCGGTAGAAATTTCCAATGCTTTTTCATCAATGTTAAACGTGGCAGTATGGACACCAGACGTGATATTGAGCGCTACGTTTCCTGTACCAATGCGGTAAAAACAGCTAGGCACTTTTTGGGTAATGTATGCAAAGTCCTCAGCCGTCATTCGCAACGGAAGATCAATTACATTTTCCGAACCTAAATATTCGACAGCACTTTGTTTACATTGTTCAGTGAGTGCTGCATCGTTGATTAAAAAAGGATAGCCCTCAATAATATTAATATCGGCGGTAGCCTTGTAATTTTTACAAATGATTGTAATGATTTGCTTTATTTTTTCTTTTACCTCCTTACGCCAATTTTCATCCATGGTGCGAAAAGTGCCGGCAATGTAAACAGACTCCGGAATAATATTGGTAGCGCCTTTAGCTTCCATTTTTCCAAATGCAATAACTGTAGGAATGTTATTGGTATTATTTCTTGCTACGCCTTCATCATCTATTGTAAACGTAAAATGTTTTTCTATTTCTATAATTACATTCGCTACAACGGTTAATGGATTGATATATTCTCCGGCCATAGCCGCGTGGCCACCTTTGCCGGTAATGGTAATGTGCAGCTCATCGGTGCTTGCCATATACATTCCTTTTCTAAAACCTACTTTACCAACTTCCATGCTCGGGAAAACATGTTGGGCAATTGCAACATTAACGTTAGGATTTTCTAAAACGCCCGCAGCGATCATTAACGAGGAGCCACCAGGCAAAACTTCCTCACCAGGTTGAAACATTATTTTAACGCTTCCTTCAAACTCGTTTTTTAATTGGTTTAAAATTATGGCTGTTCCTAAAACCGATGCAGTATGCACATCATGCCCGCAGGCGTGCATTACGCCCGCATTAACCGATCTGTAACTGACTTCGTTTTTTTCTTCTATCGGCAACGCATCCATATCTGCGCGCAATAA
>JAYTBK010000374.1:0-3205 GCA_043737035.1 Bacteroidota bacterium
TTATTAAATATTTTTTCGAGTTTTTTCGATATTTGTTTATCCTCGATTGTTAAAGGTTTTTCGGTGCGGATTGTTTTTGGCTTAAACTGCATTTTCTCTCCACGCGCCAATTCTTCTACCTGACGAACAGAAAGTTCATTTTCAACCGCCATTGCGTAAATTGCGAGTTGCTTATCTTCATTTTCAACACTTAACAATGCTCGGGCGTGGCCCATGGAAATATCCTTATCGCGAACTGCTTTTTGAATAACTGCGGGTAATTTTAAAAGCCGTAAAAAATTTGTTACGGTGCTTCGTTGCTTGTTTACCTTTTCACTCAATTGTTCTTGTGTGATACTACACTCTTCAATTAAACGTTTGTAGCTCAACGAAATTTCTATTGGGTCGAGGTCTTCACGTTGTATGTTTTCGATAAGCCCCATTTCAAGCATCGCCTGATCGTTGGCTACTCGGATGTAAGCAGGTATTTCGTTGAGCTTAGCAAGCTGCGTTGCCCTAAAGCGCCGTTCACCTGATATAAGTTGGTATTTATCGTAACCAAGTTTGCGAACCGTTATAGGCTGAATAATACCATGTTGTTTGATAGAATCAGCTAATTCCTGCAAAGCAATTTCTTCAAAATTAGTTCGGGGCTGAAATGGATTTGTTTCAATATCCTTTACTTTAATAACAGCAATAGAGCCAACGATTGGTGATCCATCGCCCGATTGTTTTGTAGTAATATCGGTTTTTGCATTTTCTAACAGCGCGCTTAATCCTCTCCCTAATGCCGGTTTTTTATTCGTACTCATTTTCGTAGTTTTTAGTGTTTAGCTTTTAGTGTTTAGTTTTTTTGTTTTATTTAAAACTTAAAACGCACAACTTAAAACTTTTTTCTATCCTTCATTAAATTCTGATTCTTCTGCAGTGAATGTCATCGTTCTATCTTCATCGCTTATTTTTGTTAAACCGTTCCGTTGCAATATTTCCCTGGCAAGGTTTAAGTAATTTACCGAACCTTTTCCTATCGCATCATGCATTATAATAGTTTTGCCGTGGCTTGGTGCTTCGGCAAGCTTGATGTTGCGTTGTATAATTGTATTAAAAACCATATTTTGAAAATGCATTTTTACTTCTTCAACAACTTGGTTGGCGAGTTTTAAGCGCGGATCGTACATTGTAAGTAGAACTCCCTCAATATCGAGTTCGGTATTTATATGTGCCTGAACCAATTTTATGGTTTGTAATAATTTACCCATTCCTTCAAGGGCAAAATATTCGCATTGAACCGGTATAATAACACTATCGGCTGCAGCAAGTGAATTAATAACGGTAAGTCCGAGCGAAGGACAGCAGTCGATGATTATAAAATCGTAATCGGCTTTTATTTTTTCAAGCGCCGCCTTCATCATATAATCCCTGTCTGGCAAATTTACAATTTCCAACTCAATAGCCACAAGATCTGTGTTAGTGGGCAGCAAAAATAAATTGGGCGTTTCGGTTTCCACAATTACATCTTTAGGATGCACGTTATTGATAATACATTCGTACAAGCCGGCCTTAACATCACGTGGTTCAATACCAACGCCTGAAGTGGAGTTTGCCTGTGGATCGCCATCTACCAAAAGAGTTTTATATTCGAGCACGGCTAGCGATGCAGCTAAATTAATTGCCGATGTTGTTTTACCTACTCCGCCTTTTTGATTGGCTATTGCTATAATTTTTCCCATGTTCATTATTTTTAATGATTGAATTTTTAATTTGTCTTTCAATAAATTATAAATTCAAATTTTATTTACTTATTGTTTCGCCAATCTCCATCAGAGTTAAACCATTTCCGGCACGTTTAAATTTATTTATTGCATCTTCCATATCAATTTTTATTGCTTCAAATGTATTATAGTGCATCCCAATAATATCTTTACAATTAATAAATTCTGATGCGATAATAGCATTGTCAACTCCCATGGTAAAATTGTCGCCAATTGGTAAAAATGCAAAATCAACAGAACGGTAATTTCCTATAAGCTTCATATCATATGTTAAAGCTGTATCGCCCGCGTAGTAAAAATTTTTATCTGAACTTTCGATTACAAAACCCATCGGATGGCCGCCGTACGATCCATCTGGTAAGCCTCCGCTATGAACCGCGTTCACACATTTTACAAATCCAAAATCAAATTCTTTTTTGCCGCCAATGTTCATGGCATGTATATTTGTTACACCTTGTCTTTCAATCCAATGGGCAATTTCGGCATTGCATATAACTTTGGCATTTGTGCGCTTGGCTATACTTACGGCATCGCCTATGTGATCGTCATGTCCATGGGTTATTAAAATATAATTAGCAGGAATTGTGTTGGCATTTATATTTTTAGCAAGCGGATTTGAAGTTATAAAAGGATCAAAAAGTAAATGTGTTTCCTTAATTTCCACTCCATAACAAGAATGACCGTAATACGTAATATTCATTATTCAAATTTGGGGATAGTGCTTTATTATTCCCGTAAAAATAAACTATTTGATGGGTAAAACTGTTTTTAGATATTAACAGTTAAATTCATAACTTCGTAAAAATGTTAATAATATAATGCACACAATTACAGTAATATCGGCCACTAATAGGGTTGATAGCCATACCGAAAAAATTGCCCGTTACTACCAAAGCGTTTTAGAAAATAAAAGTGAAAAGGTTGAATTATTAAGTTTAAAGGAATTGCCACCAACCATTATTGAAACAGATCTATACGGAAAACGCTCCGTCGAATTCCAAAAAATAATTGATGCTTACATTATTGAACCGAAAAAAGTTTTTTTTATTTGTCCCGAATACAATGGAAGCTTCGCGGGCGTATTAAAAGTTTTTTTAGATGCGGTACATCCTAAAATGTGGCTTGATAAAAAAGCGTGTCTCACAGGGATTTCTTCAGGCCGTGCAGGAAATTTGCGTGGACTCGAACACCTAACCAACATTTTAAATTATCTTAAAATAAACGTGTATTACAACAAACTGCCGATAAGCATCGTAGATACTTTGCTGGATGAAACCGGAGCCCTTACCCACGCCGATACAATAAAGCAAATTGACATACAGATAGAAGGCTTTCAAAAATTTTAATTGTAAAGGCAATAATTAAATTTCTGCTGCGCCACCGTTTTTTATAAACTCATAACCTTCGTCAATTAATTTGCTGTCGTTTTTGGTGGCGGCTACTGCGAGTGCATC
>JAYTBK010000375.1:0-3203 GCA_043737035.1 Bacteroidota bacterium
TGGCGCAATTGTATGATCCGGAGGTTGAAAGTATGGAGGGAGCTGCGTTTTTTGCGGCTTGTCAAGATACATCTAAAAATTATTTCCAGATAAGAACAGTTTCCAATTATGTTGAGAAAAGGGATAGAAGCAAATGGCAAATGGCTTTGGCTATCCAGAATCTAAATAATTTTTTAATTGCATTCGTGTCGAATATATGATACTAATGGATTTTTTTGAAATTTAATTCCAAAAAATTTTAGTAATTATTTTTTTTTACAAATTTTTTCTGGTTAATTGGCAATATTGAGATCTTATCTTTTCATCATGTGAATGAATAAGTAATTAAATAGAAACACTCAAAATTAACTGTTATTTTTAAGTTGAGTAGATACCGGCTATCTTGTACTTTTACAGCATAATAATTTCAAATCCTTAATATGAACTTTACCCTTGGCTTTTCTCCTTGCCCAAACGATTGTTTTATTTTTGATGCCTTGGTTCATAAAAAAATTGACACGCAGGGTATTGATTTTACAGTAGTAATGGAAGATGTGGAGGCGCTTAATAACAGAGCGTTTAAGCAGGATTTGGACATTACAAAATTAAGTTACCACGCGCTTCTATATTTAACCGAGCAATATGCGTTGCTTGGCAGCGGAAGCGCGTTGGGTTTTAATTGCGGACCTTTATTAGTTAAAGCTCAAACACGAAAGATCGACAACGTAAATAGTGCGCTAATTGCGATACCCGGAAAATATACAACAGCCAATTTTTTACTATCCTTAGCCTATCCGGAGGCGACAAATAAAAAAGAATTATTATTCAGCGATATTGAGCAAGCTGTGTTAAGAGGTGAAGTGGATGCAGGTTTGCTAATTCATGAAAATCGTTTTACGTATTGTGAAAAAGGACTTGAAAAAATAATTGATCTAGGTGAATTTTGGGAAACATTGATTCATGCTCCAATACCATTAGGCGGTATTGTAATTAAAAACGGTATCAACGATCATATAAAGACTACTGTAAACAATTTAATTAAAAAAAGTGTTGAGTATGCATTTGCATCGCCCCAAAGTTGTATGAATTATGTTAGAGCAAACGCTCAGGAAATGGATGACACTGTTATGGAAAAACACATTGCATTATACGTAAATGAATTTTCTGTTGATCTTGGACTCGTGGGCAAAAGCGCTGTTCAATTATTATATAACAAGGCCAAAACAATTGGAATAATCGCGTACAATGCCGCTCCCATAATTTTTGTTTAAGTTGCGCGACAATTCGAACATCAA
Source organism: Bacteroidota bacterium (assembly GCA_043737035.1). Taxonomy (GTDB): domain Bacteria; phylum Bacteroidota; class Bacteroidia; order B-17B0; family Aurantibacillaceae; genus UBA4416. The sequence goes on from JAYTBK010000375.1 coordinate 1,275, forward strand.
TTTTTATCAATTATTTTTTATCATTGCAAATTGCTTTATATTTATAAAAATTACAACTATGCAAAAATTATTTCTGATTTCCTCATTCTGTTTACTAGGCTTCGCGTCATATTCTCAAAGTTTATCGCCGGGCATTAATCTTTCGTACATCGATTCATTCTATAGTGCAAAAAATGATATTTATAAATTTGCTAATGGTAAATGGTTAATGAAACAAACGATACCTGCAAGCGATGGAAGTTGGAGCAGCTTCAATGAAATACATGAAGGAAACTCTGCTAATATTAAAACATTGTTAAATGAAACTGCAAAAAATACTTCGGCAATAAAAGGAAGTAATTTACAAAAAATACGGGACCTGTATTTAGTTGGTATGGATTCTGCGAAAGCGGAAAGAGACGGCTTAACACCTATTAGTGCCGATGTTGCGAGCGTTGAACTTATTAAAACAAAAGATGATTTACTAAAAGTATCCGCAACGTTAAATAAAAAAGGAATATCCGGTATGATTGCCTTTTACATATCTGCCGACGTAAAAAACAGTAATTTAAACGCTTGTTATATCGCTCAAACCGGTTTAGGTTTACCGGATAGTGATTTTTATTTTGAAGCCGAATATCAATCGATAAAAACAGAATATATTGCCCACATAAAGCGGATGTTTTTGTGTGCGGGAAGTAATTCATTAAAAGCCGAAACAGATTCTAAGATTATTTTAAATATTGAAACACAACTTGCTTCTGCCAGTCAAAACGCTATTGAACAACGCGATCCTCAAAAACAATACAATCCTTATACGCAAGCCGATTGGTTTAAAGTAAATCCAAACATTAACTGGAACATTTATTTTACAGCTTTAGGCACCAAAACGCCTGAAAATATTATTATCAATCAGCCTAAATATTATGAACAGTTAAACACACTTATTAATACGATCTCGGTAAACGATTGGAAAGTTTTCTTAAAATGGAAACTACTTTCAGAAGCTGCTCCTTACTTATCACAAAAATTTGTTGCAGAAAATTTTAAATTTTACGGTACTATTTTATCCGGTAAAAAAGAAATCAAGCCTCGTTACAAGCGTGTTCAGGCAACCGTAGATAATGTGTTAGGTGAAGCTCTTGGAAAATTGTACGTTGAAAAATATTTTAACGGCGACTCTAAAAAAAGGGTTAACGGAATGATAGACAATTTAATTGCAGCCTATCGCGAACGCATCAATACACGCGATTGGATGAGCGAAGAAACAAAAAAACAAGCGCAGCTAAAGCTTGATAAGATCATTCGGAAAATTGGCTTTCCGGATACGTGGATCGATTACACAGCGCTAACAATTACAACCGAATCGTATTGGAGAAACATTGCGGCAAGTAATAAATTTCAGCACGCAAAAATGCTCGATAAAATTGGGAAACCGGTTGATAGAATGGAGTGGGGCATGACGCCGCCAACAGTAAACGCGTACTACAATCCAACATCAAATGAAATTGCTTTTCCGGCAGGAATTATGCAAGTACCATTTTTCGATCCGAAAGCTGACGATGCTTATAACTACGGTGTAATGGGTTCAATTATCGGACATGAATTAACGCATGGTTTCGACGATCAGGGCTCACAATTTGATGCGGATGGAAATTTAAAAATGTGGTGGACAGAATCGGACTACAAAAATTTTAAAGCTAAAACAAAACTCATTATCGAACAGTTTGACGCGTTTGTTGCAATAGATTCGTTGCATGTAAAAGGCGAATTAACTCAAGGCGAAAATATTGCTGATCTTGGCGGTTTAACCATGGCATATTATGCGTATAAAAAATCATTAAACGGGCAAAAATCTCCCGTGATAGCAGGCTTCACGGGCGAGCAACGGTTTTTTATAGCTTGGGCACAGGGTTGGAAAACATTAATGCGCGATGCGTTTTTAAAACA
>JAYTBK010000376.1:0-3198 GCA_043737035.1 Bacteroidota bacterium
ATCTTGAAGGAAAAACGCTTTTGGAGGTTTTTCCGGAAATAAGTACGCAGGTTTTCCCTCAATTACTTGATGACGTTTATGAAACAGGTATTCCTTTTCACTCAAACGAAATACTTGCAACGTTGGAACGCAATGGCGAAACAGAAGATGTTTATTTTAATTTACTTTACCAGCCATACCGCGAAGTTGACGATACTATTTCGGGTGTTACAGTTATTGCTATTGACGTAACTAATCAGGTACTTTTAAAAAGGGAAATTGATAACGAGCATGTAAAACAAAAAGAAAAATTAGAAAAAGCAGTAAGAATTAGAACAAGAGAAATAAACCGAAATATTGCTGAATTAGAAGCGGCTAATAAAGACTTAGTTTCATTTACATACATTTCGAGCCATGATTTGCAGGAACCGTTGCGAAAAATTCAGGTTTTTTCAAATAGTATACTTAAAGACGATGGAGAAAATCTATCAGCTTCAAGTAAAGAGTACTTTAAAAAAATGGTAAGCACTGCAAAACGTATGCAAAACCTTATTGAAGACCTTTTAAAATATTCGCGTACAAAAAATGGGGATCGTGTTTTTGAAAATACGGATATTAACGTGCTAGTAGAAGATGTAAAAAAAGACTTAGAAGTAATAATTAAACAAAAAAACGCTGTTATAGAAGTTAAAGATTTATGTACTGTAAGAGTAATGCCTTTTCAGTTTCGACAATTACTTTTTAATCTGATTAGTAATTCCCTTAAATTTTCAAAACCCAATGTTCCACCACATATTTTGATAAAAAGTAAAATAATTAAAGGCAGCGAATTAAATAATAAAAATTTAAAAGATACAAAAGAGTATTGCCATATTACCATATCTGATAATGGAATGGGTTTCGACTCAAAATATAATGAACGTATTTTTGAAGTTTTTCAGCGCCTTCATACCATTACTGAATTTGAAGGTACCGGCATTGGTTTAGCCATTTGCAAACGCATAGTAGAAAACCATAAAGGTGAAATTACAGCAACCGGAGAAATTGGGAAGGGTGCGCGGTTTGATTTATATATTTTGGCTAACTGATTTATTTAAAAATATCACCAATAACAGCGTAAGTATAAATTATATTTTTAATAACTTTGTTTTAGTTATTAAATACCCTTGTTTGCCGCAAGCATAAACTCAAATAACTAAACTGGGTAAATTCATATAACCTTTAAAAAAATAATCAATATCAACATATGAAATCTATTTTAGGAATAATACCTGCTCGTTATGCTTCGTTTCGTTTTCCGGGCAAGCCTTTGGTTCAAATTAACGGTAAATCAATGTTACAACGAGTTTATGAGCAAGCAAAACTTTCTAATTTATTGGTTAAAGTGGTTATTGCAACAGAAGATAAACGTGTTGAAAACCATGCCAAAAGTTTTGGCGCGGAAGTGGTGATGACAAAAGAAGATCATCCAAGTGGAACAGATAGATGTTTTGAGGCGTATCAACTATTAAATAAACAATTTGATTACGTCATAAACATTCAGGGCGACGAACCTTTTTTGCATCCTGAACAAATAAATTCGTTAGCGCAAATTTGCGATGGAAATACCGAAATTGCTACACAAATGATTAAATGCACCTCTCACGACGTTTTATTTGATACGGGCGAGGTAAAAATTACGCTGAATACAAATAACGAAGCACTATACTTTAGCAGAAGCGTTATTCCTTTTTTAAAAAATGTTGATGAAAAACAGTGGCACAATCATTTTGAGTATTTTCGCCATGTGGGGATGTATGCGTATAAAGTGGAAGTGTTGGAAAAAATTACAAAACTACCTGTTTCAACATTAGAAAAAGCTGAAAGTTTAGAGCAATTACGTTGGTTGCAAAATGGGTTTAAAATAAAGTGCGCTGTTACTAAATATGATAGTCATTGTATTGATACACCCGAAGATATTGAAAAAGTATTACGATTAATGAACATTGCTTAATGCATCCGTCTCAACTCGAAATTAAAGATTTTACATACGATTTGCCGTCTGAAAAAATTGCAAATTATCCTTTGAAAAACAGAGATGAAAGTAAATTGTTGGTATATAAAAACAACATAATAACGGAAACAACCTTTAAAACCCTTGTAGAGTATCTTCCTGAAAATTCGGTTCTGATATTTAATAATACCAAAGTAATACAAGCACGTTTACATTTTTCTACAAAAACAAATCAAACAATTGAAGTTTTTTGCCTGGAGCCCGACGAAAAAAACACAGATATTAGTATAGCAATGCTCTCTACAAAAAGTATTCGTTATAAATGTTTGGTTGGCAATTTAAAAAAGTGGAAAGATGAAAGTTTAGTGCTTACTAAAAACGGTGTAACACTTACAATAAAAATAGTTGAAAAAAATAATGAGTTTATTTTAATAGATTTGATTTGGCTACCTGTAGAATTATGTTTTGCTGAGGTGTTGGAGAAAATTGGTACACTGCCTATTCCGCCATATTTAAAACGTAACAGCGAAGAAATTGATACTACCCGTTACCAAACTATTTACGCTAAGCAAAAAGGTTCGGTAGCCGCGCCTACAGCTGGATTACATTTTACCGAACAGGTTTTTAAAAGTTTAGAATCTAAACGCATTAAAACATTAAATGTTACTTTACATGTTGGCGCAGGAACTTTTAAACCCGTAAAAACAGAAACTATTGGAAATCATGCCATGCACGCAGAGTGGATAGATGTAGATTTAAATTTGATAAAAAATTTAATTACGCAACAACAAATTATTTGTGTAGGAACAACTTCATTACGAACCATTGAAACACTATATTGGATGGGAGTGAAAGCTAGTATAAATCCGAATGCAACCTTAGAACACTTAGAAATAAAACAATGGGATGTGTACGAATTAAATGGAAATTTATCATATGCGGATAGTTTAATGTATTTAATTAATTGGTTACAAAAACACAATTTGCGCGGCTTAGTTTGTAAAACACAAATATTAATTGCCCCGCCTTACAAATTAAAAATTGCAAAAGGCATCATTACTAATTTTCATCAGCCACAGAGTACATTACTACTGCTAATTAGCGCTGTAGTTGGCAATAATTGGAAAACAATTTACAAGTATGCCTTAAATAATAATTATAGATTTTTAAGTTATGGTGATAGTTCGTTGTTGTTTGCTGAATAGAACTATTTATTAAGTAATTTT
>JAYTBK010000377.1:0-7872 GCA_043737035.1 Bacteroidota bacterium
AGGATGAACGAAAGTAACGCCCATGAAGAATTTGTAGCTGCGTTTGATGCCAAGGTTTTTGTTTTTGAAAAAGAAGCTACGTTTACTCAAAAAATAAAAAGAAAAAATAAAGCCGTTTGCGTTGCAAAAGTTACATTGGAATTTATGACGTGTAACGACAGGCAATGTTTACCTCCTAAAATACTCGATTACCAAGTAACAATACCTGCTAACAAGTAGTTTTAAGTATTTAACATTTTATTTTTGGTGTCTTAATACATTCCAATCACATTCACTTTTTTAAATTTTATGATTAAAAATATCCTACTTGTAATTTCATTTTTAAACTATTTTGTAGCGGTTAATGCGCAGGAAATTCATGTTCAATTTAAATTAAGTAATGTAAAACTAAGCGAATGCGAATACGATTTAAAATTTAGCGCAACCATTGACAAAGGATGGCACATGTATTCCCTAAAAAAAGTAGGGGACGACGGGCCCAACCCTACTAGTTTAATTTTTGAGAAATCGCCTTACTATGAACTGGTAGGAAAGGCAACAGAGAGTAAGCCTGTGAAAGAATTTGATAAAGTATTTGACATGAAAGTTGAATATTTTAATAATACAGCTGTTTTTACCCAACGCATAAAATTAAAAACTGATAAAAAAATCACCATTAAGGGTAAATCCGAATACCAGGCCTGTACCGAAGAACAATGTGTGTTTCCACCGGCCGATGATTTTGAATTTGCCTTACAAGGAACGACTGAATGTTTAAATAATAAGTCTGCAGCAACCGATACAATTAATACAAATACTATTGTAAACGAATGCCTATGTGATACAGCTGTTATTTTAGCGAGCGCAAAAAACAATAAAGCTGAACCGCCAATAGTTAATGAAATTGGGAAAGACGATAATGCTAACCAAACGGTTTTAGACATAGCAGGTGAACAAAAAAGATCTTGGTGGGGAATTTTTATAGCGGGATTTATTGGTGGGTTAGCCGCATTACTTACTCCATGTGTATTTCCGATGATACCAATGAACGTGAGTTTTTTTACAAAACAAAGTAAAACGAAAGCACAGGGAATAAAAAATGCATTTATTTATTCTATTTCCATCATTGTACTTTATGTTGGCTTAGGCCTTGGGGTAACTATCATTTTTGGTGCAGGCGCATTGCATTCATTATCCACAAATATTTGGTTTAACTTGGCGTTTTTTCTTTTGCTGTTAGTATTCGCGATGTCGTTTTTAGGCGCGTTTGAAATTACATTACCTAGTTCCTTCGTTAACAAAATGGATGCTAAATCGGATAGAGGCGGTTTCATTGGCATATTTTTTATGGCCTTTACATTAGCGCTTGTTTCGTTTTCATGCACCGGACCCATTATCGGAACTTTATTGGTTGAAGCGTCATCAACAGGCAACATTTCAGGTCCATTTTTTGGAATGTTTGGTTTTGCATTGGCGCTAGCATTACCATTTGGTTTATTCGCAGCTTTTCCAGGCTGGTTAAATTCTTTGCCGCAATCCGGTGGTTGGCTGAATGCAGTAAAAGTTACGTTAGGTTTTTTGGAATTAGCACTTGCCTTAAAATTTGCATCGAACGCAGATTTGGTAATTCAAGCAGGCATTTTAACGCGTGAAGTATTTGTTGGATTGTGGATTGTGATATTTGCCATGCTCACCATATATTTGTTAGGCTTGTTTAAAACGTCGCACGATAGTGATGTAAAACACGTATCTGTTGCCCGCCTGTTTGTTGCGATGACGGCTTTTTTTATTACTATTTACATGATACCCGGTATGTGGGGGGCGCCTTTAAAATTGTTCAGCGGAATTTTACCACCTTTAGAATATTCAGAGTCACCACACGGATTTGGCGGATCTCAACAAGTTGCTTCAAACACTAATTTGCCGAAAGATGAAGAATTTGATAAATACATGGAAGTTAATAAAAATGGAATCGTTCACTTTAAAAACGACTATGATAAAGCGTTAGCTTATTCACTAAAAGTTGGAAAACCATTGTTGATAGACTTTACCGGCCATGCTTGTGCAAATTGCAGGAAAACAGAAGATTATGTTTGGCCTGATCCTGGAGTTATAAAGCGATTAAACAACGATGTAGTATTAGTTTCACTTTATGTGGACGATAAACGTTCGCTGGAGCCGAAAGATTTTATGAAAGTGCAATGGTACGGAAAAGAGAGAGAGATCACCGACATTGGCGACAAATTTAAATATATGGAAGAAGCCATTTATAAGCAAAGCACGCAACCGTTGTATGTTTTGGTAGGCGCCGATGAAAAACCATTAAACACTATCAGAGGTTATAATCCGAGTATTGCAGAATATATCAGTTGGCTGGATGAAGGAATTAAGAATTACAAAAAGTAACACGTGCGTTTTGTTGTGCAAAGAGTAAGCGAGGCAAACTGTTCTATCAATGATACAGTTCATTCAAGTGTAAAAAAAGGTTTTTTAATTTTAGTTGGTGTCGAAGATTTAGATACTAACGAAGATGTTGAATGGCTGTGTCATAAAATAATTAGCATGCGCATTTTTTCGGATGCAGATAATAAAATGAATCTTTCATCAAAAGATATTGATGGAGATATTTTATTGGTTTCGCAGTTTACTTTATTTGCCTCTACTAAAAAAGGAAACCGCCCGTCATTTATCAAATCGGCCAAACCCGAAATTGCTATTCCGTTATACAATTATTGTGTTGAACAATTATCACAATTACTTGGAAAACCTATAAAAACCGGGAAATTTGGGGCAGACATGAAAATCAGTTTAGTAAATGATGGACCTGTAACAATTTTAATGGATAGTAAAAAGAGAGAGTGATTTATAAAAAAATTATTTTAAAAAATTAGAGCTGATTATGTTTGCTTTATCGAAACAAAGAGATATGTCCTGATTTCTTAATGGTTGTTTTGTTGTACGTTTCAAGTTCCAAAATATAAACATATACACCATCGGCTACCGGTCCATTTTTATATGTACCGTCCCAGCCAATATTAATGTCTGTTAGCTCTACAATTTTATTGCCCCATCGGCTGTAAATAATACAATTGTAGGATTTAACGCATGTAGCAACTGCATTCCAAATGTCATTTACTTTATCGCCATTTGGCGTAAACGTATTAGGAATATATAATGTTCCGTCACCGTTATCAGGTATAAAAACAGTAAAATCATTTTTACAATTATTTGCATCTGTAATTTGTAACGAATACGAGCCGGAACTAAGTCCAGAATATTTTGATTCAAAACTGTTTCCTGAATTATTAAAATTTATTGAGTAAGGATTTAGACCGGAAGTAACTTCTTTAATAATAAATTCACCATCAAATCCATCGCAGCCCGACGGAACGATTACACTTGATGTGATGACAGGAGAAGTTGAACTTGCAACAGTAATAGTTGTAGAAGTTCGGCATGCGCCATTAATCGCTGTAACCGTGTAAATACCGGCGGAAAGCAACGTGGATGCATTATTAAGGCCTGTTGGCGAACTCCATAAGTACGTATTGTTTGATGGTGTTGTTATTACGGTGGCCGACCCATTTGCTAATCCACAGGTAGTGCCATTTATAAAGGTTGATAAAATTACCGGCGCAGCTGTTGCACCAACAGAAACAATGGTTTGTGTGGTGCATGCACCAATAGAAATATTAACGGTATAATTTCCTGGCGCCAAAGTTCCGACAGTGTTAGTTGTTTGTCCACTACTCCATGTGTAAGATGATCCCGGAGAAGCAATAATCGTTGCGGTGCCATTAGTTAAACCGCATGTTGCACTTATTGAATTAAAGGATGTGATGGTTGGCGTTACAACGACGCTAACCGTAACCACCGCTGCGTTTGTACAACTGCCCACTGTTCCCATTACCGTATAGTTGGTTGTAGAAACAGGATTTAAATTGACGGTTGGTGATGTACTACTGTTGCTCCATAAATAGCTACTGGAGCCGTTTGCTGTGATGTTGGAGGTGTTGCCGTTGCAAATTAATGTATTACCTGTAATGCTAATAACGGCGGGAGGCGTATCGCCAATTACAACATAGGTTTGAGTTGAGCATATTCCGTTATTAATAGTTAATGTGTAATTGCCTTGTGATAATGCCGTAATGCTATTTGTGGTTGGGCCACTACTCCAACTTTAAGAAGCGGGCAGTGAACCGTAATTGTTGCCGAACCGTTGGCTTGGCCGCAGGTTGCATTAATTGAATTAAAGGATGTAATGGTTGGCGTGGCAACAATGCTCACCGTAACTACTGCTGAGTTTGTACAACTGCCTGCCGTACCCGTTACTGTATAGTTGGTAGTGGAAGCCGGATTTAAACTGATGGTGGGTGACGTGCTACTGTTGCTCCATAAATAGCTACTGGATCCATTTGCGGTGATGTTGGAGGTGTTGCCGTTGCAAATTAATATATTACCTGTAATGCTAACTGTTGGATTCGGAGAGAAAGCGATAGTTATGACGGACTGTGTGCTACAGCCAGTTTGAAAATTCGAGTTGGGCAGGGTTTACAGTATTAATTGCACACGCCCATGCCGAAAGTGAATACAATTCGTCTGGAGTTACACTAACTACTTGGCTTCAAACCGTAAATGTTGGGATACCACCATTAAAAATCATCATATTGCCAAAACCTGTGGTGTGATCTTGGCCTTGAAACGCAAAATGGAAAAATGAAAGATTTGTGCCTATTGAATATCCGTTGTTAATTAGAGGATTTAAACAATTATTGAAATTGCAATATGTATAATTTGTAAAAAAATTTGTATTACCCGAAGTAAAATCGCCGTTGGTTACAAGGTTTTGAGCAAGACTAATTTTAACGGAAAACGTTAAAACTACGAGTAAGCGGAAAATATACATACATCGAATATTAGAATAAAAAATGAAACGGGGACAGCTTAAGGATAACAAATTAAATGAAATAATATTTTTCGGCTACCAAACTTTCCAATCGGCAGTTCCATTATCCCAGTATTCGTTTAAATCTTGTTTATCTTTAAGGGTATCCATCGGTTTCCAAAACCCGCGATGTTTGTAAGAAACCAATTGTCCGTCTTTGGCAAGATTTTCTAATGGCGCTTGTTCCCAAATGGTGGAATCACCGTCAATATATTTAAATATTTCTGGCTCACACACAAAAAATCCACCGTTTATCCAACTTCCGTCGCCTTTTGGCTTCTCAAAAAAAGACTCTACTAAACCCTGCTCATTAATGCCAAGTGCACCAAAACGGCCACTGGGTTGCACTGCAGTAACCGTAGCATATTTTTTATTTTGTTGATGTGTTTTTAGGAGTTCAGTTATATTTACGTTGCTCACACCATCGCCGTACGTAAGCATAAACGTCTCGTTGTTTACGTACTTTTCAATGCGCTTAATCCTTCCGCCGGTATGCGTATCTTTTCCGGTATCAACTAATGTTACCTTCCAATTTTCTGATTCTGTATTATGAACTTCCATTTTATTATTGGCAAGGTCGAACGTAATATCTGAATGGTGCAGAAATAAATTTGAAAAATATTCTTTTACAAAATGACCCTTATATCCTAAACATACTACGAACTCGTTAAATCCATAATGAGAATAAATTTTCATGATGTGCCAAAGTATAGGCTTTCCTCCAATTTCAACCATGGGCTTTGGGCGCACATCGGTTTCTTCTGATAATCTTGTACCAAGCCCGCCGGCTAAAATGATAACTTTCATGAGCTAATTTTATACGAAGAAACTAATTTTTATTATTTTAACAAAGTATATATATTAAACAAATATTTTTAAATTTAACGGTTATGCAAATAAAAACTTTTTTAAGATTATGTCCGGTCTGTAACAATACAAAAGGATCTGTTTTACATACTCAAAATTTTTCATTACCAGAAAAATCGATACTGCCAACCGTTTATGACGTAGTTTCGTGTGAACAATGTGGTTTTTGCTTTGCCGATACGAGCGCGTCGCAAAAAGACTATGATCAGTATTATAATCAAATGTCGAAATATGAAGATAAAGAAACTGCTTCCGGTGGCGGCTTAAATCGGATTGACAAAGCCAGACTAACTATTGCCGCAGACATTATAGAACAGAATTTTAATGATAAAAATGCCTCCATATTAGATATTGGTTGTGCAAATGGCGGATTATTGCAATGCCTTGATGAAAAAGGATATAGCAATTTGACGGGAATTGATATAACGAAGGTTTGCATAGAAAATGTAAAAAAATCAGGTTATAGTGCTCATTTTGGTGGTGTATTTAATTTTGAGGAACTTGGCGACAGAACATTTGATGTAGTTATACTTTCACATGTTTTAGAGCATTTACATGATCTGCAACAAACAGCCGTTAATTTAAAAAAGCTATTAAAACCCAATGGAATTATTTATATTGAGGTTCCTAATGCCGCACAATATCCAAATTATTTTGTGGTACCCTTTTATTATTTCGATTGTGAACACATTAATCATTTTGATATTCAAGCCCTAAAAAATTTATTTGAAGATGATGCGATAACTTGTGTGTCATCAAATGTTCGTGAGGTAAATGCATCCGAAACAACGATGTACCCGGTAGCTTCAGCTGTATTTAAAAAAAATTATACAACATCTAAATCGTCGCAAATTACAAAATCTGTTGATGTATTGAATAGCATTGTTGCATACGTTGAACAATCGAAAGAAAAATCAAATTTTTCTGAAATCGAACTTTTAATAAAAATGAACATGCCGGTTTTAATTTGGGGTGCTGGAATGTACACACTGCGTTTGCTGGAAAACAGTCCTTTGAAAAACTGCAACATTATTTGTTTTATGGATAAGGATTTCAAAAAACAAGGTAACCGAATTCATGATATTATCATTAAAAATCCAATATCAGTTTTAGCGGACGATAAAGAATCAACTGTTGTTATCGCTTCGGCTCTACACGGAAAAGCAATAAAAGAAGATATTATTAATATTGATGGAAACTCAGACCGAAAAACGATAATCCTCTAATAAATACATTAACGTTTGGTCTACTCAAAATTAATTCTTTCTTTCTCAACAACTAAAGGCCTCTTCCTTACTTGAGTATGTATTGCACCTATATATTCGCCAATAATTCCGATAAAGAATAACTGTACAGATGAAAAGAAAAATACACCAATAACCATGGGAGCAGTACCAACCTGAAAGTTATCCCAGTACAAAAGTTTATAAATTAAATATCCTAAAGCAACTAAAAAACTAATAATTGCTGAAAAAAATCCGATAAATGCGGATAAACGTAGAGGAAGTTTGGAATGGTTTACAAATCCTAGCATCGCTAAATCATAGAGAGTAAAAAAATTATTTTTCGTTTTACCGAACTCTCTTTTTTCCTGCGTGTATTCGACAATTTTAATATCCCAACCATACTCCATTACCATTCCCCGAAAATATGGATAAGGATCGTCGATCATTCTTACAACATTTAAAAATTTTTGGTCGTATAATCCAAATCCTGTGAAATTTTTTAATTGTTCGGTATTTGATATTCTCTTGATGATAAAATAGAACAACCGCCTAATCATAAACATTATTGGGTTTTCTTTACTTTTAGATTTAACCCCTAAAACCAAGGCATGCCCTTTTTCCCATTCTGTAATATATCTTGGAATTACTTCCGGTGGGTCTTGTAAATCGGCCACTATAACAATAACCGCATTACCGTCGCATTGGAGTAAGCCGTGGTATGGTGAGCGGATATGCCCAAAATTTCTTACATTAGAAATTATTTTAAGCCTTTTATCTACTAATGCCAATCGTTTGAGAATAGAAAGTGTATTATCGGTAGATGAATTATCAATAAATACATATTCGAATAAATAT
>JAYTBK010000378.1:0-7866 GCA_043737035.1 Bacteroidota bacterium
TAAAACGGTGTTTTAAACAATTTAAGTACCGCAATAAGTTTTTTATGCCTTTAACCCAATAACTAAAAGGTCGTCAACTTGTTCGAGGTTTCCCTTCCACTCATTTATTTTATTTTCAATATGGTTTTGTTGCTGCCCCATTTCTAAAGTATAAATTTCCAATAAAAACGCTTTCATGTTTTTAGTCATAAACTTACGCCCGTCGGGCCCACCAAACTGATCGGGAAACCCATCGGTAGTTAAATAGACCGTGTCGCCCGCAGCTAAAACAAATTCGTGTGAAACGTATTTAAAATTAAATTCAGTAAAGCTTGCAATGCTTGCCTTAGTAGGTTTAACCTCTATCAAATCTTTCGTATTGTTTTTTATAATCCATAGCGGCCTGTTTGCGCCCGCGTAAAACAACTGCATTGTTTCTTTGTTATATTTTATAAGGGCAATCTCCATTCCATCCTTACTCTTTCCTTCATCCTGCTTGTATTGTTTGAGTGCCTCCTTAATCCCATTATTTGTATTAAATAAGATTTTGCCAGGCTCCGAGTTTATCCGTACCGCTTCCGATAATTTTTCGGAACAGATCACGCTCATAAATGCTCCGGGCACACCATGCCCCGTACAATCGGCGCATGCTAACAAAAACTCGTTATCATTTATTTTATGGAACCAGTAAAAATCGCCACTCACAATATCCTTAGGTTGAAAAAATATAAACCCATTACTATATGTTTCATTTATTTCTTTTGAAGTTGGCAAAATTGATTGCTGTATACGCAAAGCGTAATTAATACTATCTGTAATTTCCTGTTTTTGGTGTTCTAGCGTGTGCACTTGTTCTTCAATAACCGAAGTCCGTTGTTTAATAATACCTTCCAGTTTAATATTTTGCGCTTTCAGTCGCTTCGTGTTTAATTTTATAATACCATACATTATTAGAATAAAACATAAAACATAAATAATATAGGCAATAATGCTCCTGTACCAGGGAGGCGAAATGGTGAAAGAAAGGGAAACTGTTTGACTGATTGTACCTAATGGATCTTTTGCTCTTAAAAAAAATTTATAGGATCCTTCTTTTAAATCAGAGTAGTCAATATGTTGATTTTTTACCCAATCACAATATCCAATTTCTTTTCCTTCCAAATAATACGAATATTCCATTTTATTATTGTCGCCATAATAGTTTGTCGCCGAGGGTGTAACGTGAAATTCATTATTTTCAAAATCTAAAACCTTCGGATAGTTATAAGCACTTTTAGTATAATTTTTTAAAATATATTTTGTATTCGTAAAACTGGAAAATCGTACATCAGTAAGAATCGCGAAAAACGATGTTGTTAAAAAGGGCTTGTCATTTTCGGCGCAAAATAAACCTTGATTAGTAGAAATATATACTTTGTTAGAGTCGAACAAAAAGTGAGTAGCCGCAAGTCCAGTAATTCTTTTTAAGTAGGAAGTGTTTTCAACGTAATCATCACTAACTTTAGTAAGTTTATTTACTCTGGAATTAAGATATTGATCTTTTGAGAGAACGTTTTCGGAGAACCAAATTGACGATTGATAATAATTGCATTTTGTAATTGATGATTTTTTTCTGAGTTTATTAAATTCGTTTGAATAAACTACTATGTTAGGGTTTTTGTACGACCACTCATAAAAACCCGAATCGGTACCAATAACTATTTTGTTATTTACATTAAAAACAAAATTTTCGTTGTTGCTCGGCAACCCGTTTTTTGTAGTTAATTGGGATATTTTAAATTTATTATCAATAACATAAATACCGTCTGATTCGTTACCTGTTATAATAAAACCCTCCATGTTGCGGGTTACTGACCTGATATTTCCCTTTACATTGAACGGCCTACTGATGTTAAACTTGGCGTTAATATATTTTAAAGACACCAGCATATCCTCTCCGCCTAAATAAAAAAGGCGCCTGAGATCATCAAAATAAATAGTGTAAATGTTTCCTTCATAAATTAAATTAACTTCGTCGTTTTTGTTAACAGAATAAAAACCGTTAACTGTTCCTATAAAAAGCTCGTCATTATAAACTTTTAAATCCCACGCCTGCTCCGTAATTTTTGTGGCTTCAAACCTATTTGATATAGAATTTAATTTTAATACCCCTTTATCTGTGGCTACATAAATTTGTTTTTTAAAAATGACACTAGATTCCACTACGCCGTTAATGCCCTCCTGTTTTGACCAATTCGTTAATGGAGAATTTAATTCACACATTGCAACTCCCGAATTAAGAGCTAACCAGATATTGTTATTTATATCGGTGTAAATTGATTTAATATTATCGTCAATCAATCCATTACTTGAATTGACCTTTCCAGTGAATATTAAATCGGCATTTAAAACAATTACGCCGTTTTTTGAACTTCCAAAAGCAAAACTATTTTTGTTAATTGTCGCGCCGCAAGTAACTTCATTATCTATAAACCATGGGTCATTTTCGTTTGGCAATTTTTTAAATAATGATTTGGTCGGATTTTTTTCGTTGTGATAAAGTTTAAACAAACCGTTTCGAGAAGCCATTAAAAACTCATTGTTTGTAAAAGGTAGAATAGAATATATTTTAATGTTCGAAAATTGCGCCGAGCTATCAATAAACCTGAGTTGATTATTTACCATAACCTTAATGCCTACTCCTTGCTCACGTACATATAAGTAATTGTTTATTTTAAAAAAAGTGTGGAACTTTTCACCTTCTGGGCGGTAGGATTTAATTGCACCGTTTGAAAAACAGAAAAGTGTACTATTAGTACAAAAAAATATTTGATTATTTATTTCAATAAGCGACCATACTTCATTAAAATTTCCGTCCTCGTTTTTAAGTAATCCTTTAAGGCTCTTGTAAATAATTTCGCCGTTCCCAGTCTCGTACAAATAACCCAACTCTCCGTTACCACCAACATAAATTATTCCGGTAGATGATTTTAAAAGCGAGTATACCGATCCCGAATTTGGGAGAGAGATTTGAGTCCAGTATTTTCCATCAAAAAGATAAATCCCATTTAAATTCGCCACGTAAATTCTTCCGTATCTATCCTGTGTTATCGATCGGTTTTGCACACTGGCACTAAATAAGTTTGAATGGTAATTTGTTATAAACGGGTTTCCTTTTTGTGCCGCTAGGTGAAGGGTAAAAATCAACAAATATGCGGCAAGTGTATGTTTGATAACGGTGTTTTTAAAAATTGAGAATAAAACAATATTAAAAAAATAAACTGAATTTTCAACTATGGTCAATTTTCGCTATTGTGGCCTTCCTAAAACCTACATATATTCGTTAAAAAACTAAATGAAGCATTTTTTTATCTTATTATTTGCCTGCGTTAGTGTTAAAGCACAAATTATTAACACCATTGCAGGTGGCGGAACCATTGCAACAAATATACCGGCAACAAAAGTTTTATTGAATCAGCCATCGGGTGTAGCATTGGATGTAAATGGTAATGTATATTTTACCGATCCCGCATTTAGTATCGTGAGAAAAATTGCTACTTCGGGCATTTTAACAACCTTCGCCGGAACTGGTATTGTAGGACACTCCAACATGGGTATGCAGGCCGCTACCGCTAATATTAACGGGCCACTTGGAATCGTAAGAGATGCGCTGGGTAATACTTATTTTTGTGATTCCCCAAATAATTTAATTTATAAAGTTGGAACATCGGGTATTATAACTGTGTATGCAGGTACTCCCGGGATAGCCGGTTCTACCGGTGATAATGGCCCAGCCACCTCTGCTAAGTTAAACTTCCCTCAGGGTTTAGCTATAGATATTGCCGGTAACATTTATGTTGCTGACAACGGTAATAATAAAATACGAAAGATTGCTTCATCAACAGGGTGGATAACTACTGTGGCAGGTAATGGAACTCAAGGGTCATCGGGTAACGGCGTACCGGCCATCACTGCCTCATTAAACCAACCTTTTGGCGTATGTGTAGACAAAGCGGGTAACATATATATTGCCGATACTTACAATTATAAAATCCGAAAAGTTAATACATCGGGCATTATTTCCAATTTTGCAGGATCGGGCTTACCGTTCTCTTCAGGCGACGGAGGAGCTGCATTATCCGCAGGACTAATTCCCATCGCTCTTTTTCACGACTCTATCTCAGGTAGTCTTTTTCTTTCTGATTTCGCAGGAAACAAAATACGGAAAATTAATACTTCAAATATTATATCCAATGTTGCAGGCGATGGAACGGCAGGATTTGCCGGCGATAACGGACTTGCAACTGTTGCTAAATTAAATTTTCCGCGCCAAGTTGTAGTAAAAACTAATGGTGAAGTTTACTTTGCCGATGGTCAGAATCAACGAATAAGAAAAGTTAGTACTACTGGAATTATCACAACAGTAGCCGGTAAATACCCTGATCCATTCGAGTATCCCAATAATGCCAGAATTCAGCCTTCCTATATTTCTTTAAACCGCGCTAACGGACTTATTTACTTTTCTGATTATTTTGGTTACTCGGTAAGAAAACTGAATTTAAGTAATGGCTTATTAAGTCCGGCTGCTGGTAACGGCACAAGGGGTTTTAGTGGCGATGGCAATTTGGCTACTTTGGCACAGCTAGATACAGTATTAGGGGTATGTGCCGATACGTCAGGAATATACATTTGTGACGCGGGTAATAGCCGAATAAGGAAAGTAAATAATAACGGAATAATTACAACTATTGCCGGAACGGGTGTTAATGGGTATAACGGCGATAATATTTTGGCAACCAGTGCAAAAATAAATTTTCCTGTCGATTTAAAAATTTTTAATAATAAGTTGATTTTTATTGATAATGCCAACGGAAGAGTACGAAAAATTGACTTAGCTACGGGAATTATTACAACAATTTTCGGACTTGCAACCGGCACGCACTCGGGGGATAACGGCCCGGCAACTGCAGCCGATTTCAGGAGCCTGTCGGGTATGGATATAGATAATGTGGGTAACATGTATTTTGCAGATTATTACGCCCATGTGATTCGAAAAATTAATAATACCACAGGTATTGTAACTACAATTGCAGGAAATGCGAATTTACCAAATTTTACCGGCGATAATGGGCTTGCTATTTCGGCGAATTTGAATACACCTATGGGAGTTGCCTGCGACAACTTAGGAAACATTTATGTATCTGATGCAGGAAATTTCCGAATTCGGAAGATAGATGTTTCCGGAACAATTAATACCATTTCCGGAAACGGTATTAGCGCATTTTCGGGCGATGGCGGTAGCGCAGCCCTTGCTCAATTGGGTTATCCACAATCTTTGCGGGTTGATGCAAATAGCAACTCCTTGATTTTTTGCGATGCCGGCAGCAATAGAATTCGGATGATTTCTAACGTTGCCGTTCCTGATATTTGTATTGTTGGCACCGATCCTCTTTCAAAATATAACGAAATCACTTGGGAAAAAACAAATTATTTTAATGTAGACAGTTTTCTGATCTATCGTGAAGTAAGTGCTAGCCCGGTTCAATATGCAAAAGTGGGAGCCTTATCAAACTTAGCTTACAGCGAATTCAACGATACTAATAGAGTTTTTTTTACTAATAATTCACAGCCAAACGGAAACCCTAAAATAACTACTTATAAGTATAAAATAAGGATACGCGATTTACAAAATAATTTTAGCTTCCTAAGCAATTTCCACAATACAGTATATATTAACGACCTTGGCAACGGCTCATTTCAGTGGAATTTGTATACTATTGAAAATAAACCCAACCCTATTAGTGGGTACAATTTATTAAGAGATACAATTGGCGATGGGTCGTGGCATTTGGTTGGAACCACCACTGGAAGCCAAAATATTTTGGTGGATCCTTTGTATACAACTTATCAAAGCAGAGCTAACTGGAGAGTGGATGGATTAGGCCTAAGCTGCACGCCATCATTAAAAACCGCCAGCCCGACCGTGGTTAAAAATAAAACAAAATCCAATACTAAAGATAATTTTACATTGTTGGCGGGCGTCCAAACTAAGCAAGGAACTTCTGTTATACTTTGCCCCAATCCTTCAAGCGATATTGTAACTATAGTTTGTGATAAAAATATAACCCACATAAATGTGTATAACACTTTTGGTCAGTTGATACGGAACATAATACTTGATAATAATTCGATTAAATATATTTTAAATGTGGCGGATTACAGCAGTGGTGTTTATACCGTTGAAGTTAAAACCAATAGTTCGGTTTTAAGCAGCAAAATTGTAGTAATGAATTAATGTCAATTTTAGCTTTAATTAAATCATTACGCCAAACGTAATGAGCAAACCACTATTCGATATTTGCATCATAAGCAAATTTCATTACCTCGGTTACTGAATTAAACCCCAATTTTTGAAAAATACTGGATTTGTGATTATTCACCGTATTTACACTAAGTTTTAAATTGAGCGCAATATTTTTTGGTGACAATCCTTTTTTAATGAGACTTACAATTTCTTTTTCCCGTACAGTCAGTTTTTGGAATAAGTACAAATTATAATTTTGGTTTTCGGATTGTGGAATTTCTGTTTTCGGCATTGCTTCAAAGTAAGTTTTACCGTTTTTTATCGTTATCAATACTTCTTCGAGCTTTTTAGCATCTATACTTTTATTAATTAAACCGTGCGGTTTAAATGCCTGAAAATGTTTAACAATGTTGGCCGCATTGTAAACGGTGCAAATTAATATTTTACAGTACGGATATAATTTGTTTATAATTTTACCTGTTTCTATTCCGTTTAATTGCGGCATTAAAACGTCGAGTAATAACAAATCGGGGTTATCATTGCCTTTAAGTAGGCGCAGCAAATCTTCGCCATTTGTGGCGCTTCCTACAACTCTAAACCCTTCAATGGAATTAATTAATTTAGTTAGTCCCTCGGTAAATAGCAAATGATCGTCGGCGATCATCACTTTGTAATCCATAAAATTTAAATTTGATTTTTGGGACAGTGATCTGAGGACAGAGCAAACTTAACTATTTACTGAAAATGTTCATATAGTTATTTCTAACTATTTACTGTGTGTAAAAAAATTGTGGAGATGAATTAATAGAAATTAAAACTCACCGCTAAATCCCTCTGCCCTTTTTGGCTGTGGCAGGAAACACAAGCTACAGAAGCATCTTTATAAACACTAAAGGCTATAGTTCCATCGGCATTGATCTCGGCCCAAAGCCACGACCCACTTTTTTTGTACATGAGTGCGTATTGGCCACTGCTTTGAATATCTTTTACGATCATTGAACCATCCGGAAATTTTTTGTTTGCAGGAAGTTTGCCATTATCCGTTAAAGCCGCGTATGCGATGGAGTTAAACCGAAGTTTAAAAGCGCCATGTGGTCCGTGTACGCCCGAATATATGGCCGAGAGATCATTTTTGTAATAATAAAATGCAGACAGATTTTTACACGAATCATATAGTGCCTTATCAGAATATGCAAGTAACGGGTTAATACCTTTATCGCGCGCACAAGAAAAAACGATACATAAAAATACAATGCAGGAAACTAAAAACCATGTAAACGTATTTTTCACCAGCTATTTTTTAATTAAATATTTTGAGAGATATGTTTCTTTTAAAGAGCATTTCCAACCGTTAATTAGCTCGGCCGATTTTGTAATTGAATTGTTAAACACCCAAGTGTTTTCATTTATCGTATTGTTACTCAACAGTTGCTTTATCTCATTTTGTTTAAAAACAATTACCTCATCATTTACTTCACACACTACCAGTAACCGATTCAATAATTCTACAGAAAAATGATGTTCCAATTCTTTTATAAATCTAACTTGTTTGTCTATGCTACAACCACTGGCATTATAATTTGCTTCGTTTACTTTAAACATTA
>JAYTBK010000379.1:0-3179 GCA_043737035.1 Bacteroidota bacterium
CTGTAATTGTGCCGTTTCCATTTGCAACGATGTGATCGCCTTTTTCGTTCCACATATTTTGAAGTAATACATTAACCGAATCCACAAATTGTTTTTCAATTTTCGGATTTCCGTTTTCGTAAAACTCTTTCAATGTGCCGCACGGTTTATTTTTGCAAAAGTTTTGTATAGTTGCAGGTTTTCCATTTTTATAAAATGTTTTTACTTCGCCTTGTTTTTGATCATTCTCAAATTTTCCGGAACTTTCAATTACGCCATTATCAAAATAATACAGCCATTCACCTTGTTTCATTCCGTTAACAAACGACTCGCGACTTTTAACTGCGTTTTTCTCGTAATAAGATGTCCATATGCTATCCGCTAAGTTGTTTTTAAAAACGGTTTCCTGTGCCAACCCGCCCGTTTTAAAATAATATTTGTTATGGCCTGTTTTTTTTGCGCGGTAATAATTTTCTATCGCTTTAATTTTTCCTGTTTCGTAATAATGATACCAAGTGCTATCTTCTTTGCCGTTAAAAAACATTCCCTTACGCGATACAACGCCGCTTTTATAGTACTCCGTATGTTTGCCATGTGGAATTCCTTTTACAATGTTTGTTTCCGATTTTAGTTTTGTTTGTCCGGCATCGTAATATTCTTTTTTAGGCTGCGCAAACGCCGAACATGCGGTTAGTAAATAGATGCAAGTTAAAATGCGGAAATGTTTCATACCGGTAAATTTAAATGTATAATGGAAACAAGGCCGCGCGATACAAATAAATTGTAAACATAACGGCGTTTAATAAATAAAAGATAAATTTGTCCGAATTAAAAATTGTTTTTATATTTGCAACGTAAATTAGTTACAATGTTTTCAAAAGCGTGCGAATATGGTATTAGGGCAAGCATTTATATTGCGGGCCAGGCGCACCACGGCAGGCGGGTAAGCCTAAAAAATATCGCGGTTCAAATTGGTTCACCCGAAGCGTTTACGGCAAAAATACTTCAACTGCTTTCTAAAAATAATCTGGTCGATTCGGTAAAAGGCCCGAACGGTGGTTTTGGAATTGACAAGAAAAAAATTTCTTCCATAAAATTAAGTCAAATTGTATTGGCGATTGATGGTGATTCTATTTATAAAAATTGCGGACTCGGTTTAAAAGAATGTTCAGAAAAATCGCCCTGCCCAGTACATCATCAATATAAAGTTATCCGCTCAGGGTTAATTTCAATGTTGGAACATACCAGCCTTGCCGAATTATCATCAGGATTAAAAACAGGATTAACATTTTTAAAAATGTAAAAAAAAATTTCCATAATAAAAGATAAAAAGGCCTTAATATATTAATTAACAATAACCCTAAAAAACAACATCATGAACACAATTAATTTAAACAACCAAAACACTTTTCCTTTACAAAACAAAACAACCAACTCAACATTCAATTTGAGTGAATGGGCTGCCACCCAAGCTCAAAAATTTGAAGACGCACGCTTTGGAATGATGTGTATGTACATTATTATTCAAAGTTGTATTGCATCCATTGCTGCGATGTTCGTTTTACAAAATCATGCGCACATTGCATTACTAAGTACAACCGCGGCATTGGCAATGGGCACTAACGCTTTATTTATTGCGCAAGGAAAAGCTAAACTATGTCTTGGCGCTTTTTATATAAGCGTAATTGTAAATACACTATTTATAATTTTTAATGTATAACGCAATGTTACTCCCCTTTAAAGGAAGGTAAACGTTTTTCTAAAAAAGCGTTTACTCCTTCGTTATAATCGTAAGTAGCTGCTGCGGTTATTTGCTCGCGGCCTTCGGCCATCAATTGTTTATCAAGCGTATTATATGCGCTTTCGTTTAGTAAACGTTTGGTCAATCCGAGCCCTTTAGTGGGCATTGCCGCTAAACTATTCGCAATTTTAAATGCCTCATCCATGAAATTTTCATCGGCCAAAACTTTATAAATCATTCCCATATTTTTTGCATCGTTGGCCGTAACTTTATCGCCGGTCATCATTAAAGCCGAAGCATTTTGAAAACCTATTAAACGGGGTAGAAAAAATGTACCGCCGCTATCAGGTATTAAACCAATTTTACTAAACGCTTGTATAAATGTAGCGGATGAACAAGCTAATACAATATCACACGACAAGGCAATATTTGCGCCGGCTCCTGCAGCTACACCATTAACAGCGGCCACAATAGGTTTTTCAATGTTACGTATGCGTTGTATAATCGGATTATAATGTTCTTCAACAATTCGTGCGATGCCCGGTCCGTTAGTATCGGTTGCTTCCGCTAGATCTTGCCCGGCGCAAAAAGCTTTGCCTGCGCCCGTTAAAAGTATTGCTCTGATGTTTTTTTCATTTTGAGCCCGATCGAGTTCGGCTTGCAATTCTAAAGCCATTTGCCTGTTAAAACTATTGTATTTTTCAGCACGGTTTAAAGTGATAATTAAAACGTCGTTTTTCTGTTCAGAAAAAATAAATTCCATACCTTAAATTTTAGAAAGCTAAAATGAGAATTATTTGGCGAGAAAAGAAATTTTAAATTGTGTTCCGCTTTCATCAGAGGCCTCCATTAAAACGCGTTCAATTTGATCGACTAAACCCGATAAAATATCGAGTCTTATCGTTTTCTGTGACGAACTACTATTTTTAATTCCCTGCCCGTTATCTTTTACGATTGGGTTTAATTTGGATTTACTTTCGCTGATGGTAATAGAAATTATTCCATTGGCTGATTCTCTAAAAGCATATTTGTATGCATTTGTAAAAGGCTCATTCACAGTTAATGCGAGAGAGGGGCGATAGAAATGTCTAACTTAAATCTGCAATTTTTCTTTTTATTTTTATGTTAGTGTGAGAGGCGTAAGATTGTTCGATAAGACGTAGGATTTGATCGAGGTAATCTTTAAAATTTAAATTTTCAAAAGATTTTGTTTTATAAATGAGCTCATGCACGGCGGCAATGGTATCAAGTCGGTTGCGGCATTCGGCAAATAAAGTTTTATGAAAATTACCAAGCGTTTTATCGGCCTGTAAATTTATTAAACTACCAACGATGCTTAAATTTTTTTTAACACGCTAGTGCACTTCCTTTTATTTTCGAGAATATATAAAAAATACAGCTGCGCTCCGATGCTATTTTTCGGGTACGCAATTATCCTACACGACACATGAATATGATT
>JAYTBK010000380.1:0-3175 GCA_043737035.1 Bacteroidota bacterium
CATGGCGCTACTTTAAAGAAGATGGAAATTAAAGAAGGAAAAGTAGAATACGAACTGGAATATAATAACGGAACCACGGAAATATTTAATGTAGATAAAGCTTTGGTATCTGTGGGCCGTGTGCCTAATATTGAAGAGCTTGGTCTTGAAAATGTTGGTGTAAAATTGAATGATAGAAAATGTATTTGGGACGATGACACGCAAACCAACATTTCAAATATTTATGTGGCTGGCGATGTAACCACTGAAATGGCTTTAGTAAACGTAGGCGAACGCGAAGCACGGCATGCAGTAGTTCGAATGTTTGGCCCTACAGTTAAACCGTTGTCGTATCAAAATATTTCTACCATCATGTTTCTAAATCCCGAAGTTGCAAGTGTTGGAATGAGTGAACAGGATTGCAATAAAAAAGGCCTTGCACATAAAGTAGTTAAGCTTGATTATAGCACAAACGCCAGAGCAATTGCCATGCGTAAAACAAAAGGGTTTTTTAAAATAATTGTTACCAACGATAATGGTATGCGTATATTAGGCATGCGTGCCGTTGGTGAACATGCCAGTTCAGCCATACAAGCGGTAGCATATCTAATCCATACAAACCAAGGCATACGAGAATTGGCGGATATGATGCACCCGCACCCTAGCATTATTGAAGGCGTGCAGGAATGTTTACGCATGTTGCTCGGAAAATCAATTTATAAGTCATCTGTTTTTAAAGACAAACTCAAATGTTACATATGTGAAAACGGTATTTGCACGCCGGTGGAAACCCTGATGTAAAGTATAAATCCACACCTCACTCAAAAAAAATTATTTAAATAACTAATGTTCTTTTTTCTTTCTTAAAATTCACTTACATTTATTTCATATAGATTTATATTTCTTTTTAGCAAAACAACCATCAAACGTATATGAAAATTTTAAACATACAGGCACTCCGCGGGCCAAACATTTGGAGCGTACACCGCAAAAAAGTTATTCAAATGCGTTTGGATCTTGAAGAAGTTGAACAGATGCCCACAAACAAAATTTCGGGTTTTCGCGAGCGTATAGAAGCACTATTTCCCAGCATGATCGAGCATCGTTGTTCGGAAGAGGAGCGAGGAGGGTTTTTTCAACGTATTGATGAGGGCACATGGATGGGCCATGTAATTGAACATATTGCGCTGGAAACACAAAGTCTGGCAGGCATGGAAACGGGTTACGGCCGCACGCGCGAAACTAAAACGCCCGGAACTTACAACGTAGTATTTAGTTATGTTGAAGAGAAAGTTGGAATATTTGCAGCAGAAAGTGCCGTAAATATTGCTCAAGCTTTAATAAATGGAGATGATTACGACCTACAGGCTGATTTAAAAACCATGCGCGAAATACGTGAACGTGTGCGCCTTGGGCCAAGTACCGGTAGTATTGTTGATGAAGCCGTTAGCCGCAATATTCCTTGGATACGTTTAGGAACAAACTCATTGGTGCAGTTAGGTTACGGCATTAATCAAATGCGGTTTCAGGCAACTATCACTTGTAAAACAAGTAACATTGCAGTTGATATTGCCTGCAACAAAGAACAAACAAAAAAAATACTCAACGACTCGGCCATCCCTGTAGCGTTAGGCGACATTTGCATTGATGAAGAATCATTAAAAAATACAATCGATAAAATAGGTTATCCCATTGTATTGAAGCCGCTCGATGGCAACCACGGCAAAGGCGCGTCTATTAACGTAACTACATGGCAAGGCGCAGTTGAAGGCTTGGAGTTTGCAAAAAAATATGGTAAGCGTGTTATTGTTGAAAAATTTATTACCGGTCATGATTTCCGAATTTTAGTAATAGATAATAAAATGGTTGCGGCCGCACAACGTGTACCTGCCAACGTTATTGGTAATGGCAAACATACCATTGATGAATTGATTACCGAAACAAACAAGGATCCTTTACGTGGTTACGGGCACGAAAATGTTTTAACTGAGATAACGATTGATCGCGATACAACCGACCTGTTAGCAAAAAAAGGGTACACCCTTACAACCATTCCGAAAAAAGATGAAGTTGTTTATCTAAAGTCCACAGCAAATTTAAGTACCGGAGGAACATCGATTGATATTACGGATATGATCCATCCCGAAAATGTTTTTCTTGCCGAACGAATTTCGCGCGTTATAGGATTAGATATTTGCGGTATTGATATTATGGCTACAAACTTAACGCAGCCATTAAAAGAAACAGGTGGTGTAATTTTAGAAGTGAATGCCGCGCCGGGTTTCCGTATGCATTTAGCACCAAGCGAAGGATTAGCGCGAAACGTTGCGGCTCCGGTTATCGATATGTTGTATCCTCCGGGAAAACCATCGCGTATTCCGATTATTGCCGTTACAGGCACAAATGGAAAAACGACCACAACACGCTTGATAGCACATATCGTAAAAAACAACGGCTACAAAGTGGGCTTCACTACAAGTGATGGAATTTATGTGCAAAACCACATGATGGAAAAAGGCGATACTACCGGTCCTCTAAGCGCAGAATTTATTTTAAAAGATCCTACTGTTGAGTTTGCCGTGCTGGAAACCGCACGTGGTGGTATTCTTCGCTCAGGCCTCGGCTTTAGCAAATGTGATATTGGTATTATTACGAACATACAGGAAGATCATTTGGGTATAAGCGATATACACGACCTAAGCGATTTAGCGAAAGTTAAAAGCGTAGTTGTGCGAAGTGTAAAAAAAGACGGTTGGGCAGTGTTAAATGCCGACGATAAATACTGTGTTGCAATTGCAAAAGATCTCAGTTGTAACATTGCTTACTTTAGCATGGACGAAAGCTGCAGTGTAATTAAAAATCATTGTCGGAAAGGTGGGATAGCCGCAATATTTGAGAGCGGTTATGTAACAATAAAAAAAGGTGATTGGAAGATGCGTGTTGAACGCGCCGACCGAATACCGTTAACCCTTGGCGGGAAAGCAAAGTTTATGATAGCAAATGTACTTGCAGCAACGCTCGCAGGATATTTATGGGGTTTTAAAACGGAAGATATTAAAGCACCATTAGAAACATTTATACCAAGTGCGGCGCAAACACCAGGCAGAATGAACATCTTTAACTTTAAAAACTTTAAAGTGATGATTGACTTTGCTCACAACCCTTCTGGCTATTTAGGCATTGAAGATTTTTTACA
>JAYTBK010000381.1:0-7826 GCA_043737035.1 Bacteroidota bacterium
GCTCCAATATTCGGATTTGCCTGTATCGCTTTATTCGCCCAATCTTCGGCAGCTTTATAATCTCTCTTTTTAATGTACGCAGATGCCATGTTGTTCATCGCTAAAACATAATCCGCTTTTTGACGCAAGGCAGCATCAAAATCAGCAATAGCACCGCCAATATCATTATTAGCAAGCTTTGCGGAACCGCGATTATTAATGGCGATGTAATAATCAGATTTTAAAGCAATGGCTTTATTATACGCATCAATTGCACCGGTGTAGTCGCCTTTATTTCGTTTGCACGAACCCATGCTATTATACGCAAAATATAATTTTGAATCGTTGACAATTGCTTTTTCGTAATCGAGTATTGCACCCGCATCATCGCCACTTTGTTTTTTTGCGGAAGCCCTATCGTTGTAGGCATAGGCGTAATCGGGCTTGGCGGCTATCGCCCTATCATATTCTGTAACGGCTTCCTTGTAATCACCATTTTCAAATTTAAGTTGTCCGGCAAGGTAATAGGCTTTACTGTAGTTTTCATCAACCATGGTAACCTTATTAAGGTATGAAAGCGCTGAATCTTTTTTTTGTGTTGCATAAAAAATTTGTGCTTTACCAAATAACGCATCGGTATACAACGATTTGAGAGATAGTGCTTTGTTATAATCTTCCATGGCACCGTCGTATTTTTTCATTTCAAACTGTGCAAAACCTCGGTTGTAATAAGCTTTATCAAACGTTGGTTTAAGGTTTATAGCTTTTGAAAAACTTTCCATAGCCATGGAATTATTTTTCTGTACCATAAATTCCAAACCCTGGTTATAAAGATTTTCCGCTTCCTGCTCGGGAGTAAGGTTGGTTTTTACTTTTACCGTGTCTTGACCAACTAACCTGCCACACGTTAAACTCACCGCTAATAACAAAATAATTTTAATCATAGTTGAGATATATTAATCCAACTAAAGATATTAAATTAAATGAACAAAATAATGTAGCGCTAAAAGTTTACGTAGTAATCCTTGGTAAAGTCTTTATACTGTTGCGTGTAGTTGTGCCGCTCATCTTGTTCTATTATCAGAGTTTCTTCAGAAAATTCAGTTGGCACAAATTCAAACTGCATTAAATGGCGTTTGTCCGTTTCCTTATCGGCGCGGGATTTTACACGTAATAATTTAGACAGGAATAAACCTCTTTTTTCCGCTAATTCCCTAAATTTCTCCGCTTCCGTTTTTGGAAGTATCAAACAAAATTTTCCTTTAGGATCTAAAATTTTTATCACGCCTTCCAACAACTCTTCAAACGGTAAAACATCGGCGTGCCTTGCCTGCGAGCGTTGTTCATCAACCGATTTAAGAGATTGCTCAAAATACGGTGGATTGGAAATAATTAAATTAAACCTAGTTTCAGTAATGTTTGAATAATCCTGAAAAGAAACAAGTTCTACTTTTATCGAACGTGAAAATTTGCTGCCTAATATGTTTTGGCGCGCCTGCTCTACAGAGTCTTCATCAATATCAATAGCTTCAATAATACAGTCGCATTTTTGTGCCAACATTAAAGCTATAATTCCGGTACCAGTTCCAATATCTAAAATTGTTTTGCTTTCGTTTGGTTGAACCCACGCTCCAAGTAAAACGGCATCCGTACCTACTTTCATTGCACAACGGCTTTGTTGAATGGTAAATTGCTTAAAAGCAAATGATGTGCCGGACATGAGAAATATAAAATTTTTACGATTAAAGTTAAAATTTAAAACGCTATTTTTAAGCTTAAATTCAATAAAAAAAGTTAAAGCAAATGCAAATAACTTCTCAACTCCAATTTATTTTGACCCTTTTTATTTCGGTAATTGTTAGTAGTTGCAGTAAAAAAGACTGGCCTTGCAATTGCACCGTTAATAACGTAGATTATACTACCACCATTGCAAACTCCACAAAAATGAATGCCAATAAAGAGTGTGGAGATTACGGAAAGCAAATAGGTTCCTCTCAGGGAAATTACTCATACGTTTTCAAAATAAAATAATTTTGTTTAGGGCTATTACATTTTTATCCATGAACTGCGTTTGTATATACGGCCAGACAAACGTGGATGATATTTTGAAATCGTATTTATCTGACCCGACTTTAAAGCACGCACAAATTAGCTATTGTGTAATGGATGCAAACTCAGGAAAAATTATAAAGGAATGCAATTCTGAAACAGGAATGATACCGGCCAGTACATTAAAAATAATTACAACCGGCGCTGCTTTAGGAATACTTGGAAAAAATTACACCTATAAAACAAATTATTATTTCGTGCAGAAAAGTGACTCGGCAACAGATATTTCGGAGGGCGATATCATTGTAAAAGGTAGCGGTGATCCTTCTTTTAACTCCGCGTATTTTTATAAAAATGATTCCATGTTTTTTTTACCGGTTATAAAAAGTTTAAAAGCAAAGGGAATAAAAAATATTTCGGGTTCAATTAAAACTGATAATTCTATTTTTGATAATCTAATACCTGCAACGTGGATTTGGAGCGACATTGGAAATTACTTTGGAGCCGGAGCAAACGGTTTATCTTATAAAGACAATAAATTTTCGCTTATATATTCTACCCTTGAAAGTGGCTCGACAGCAAAGCTTGAAAGTATATCGCCCGCATATTTTTTAAAAACAATTTCGGTGCAATCTAATGTGAAAGCTTATGGAGCCGAAGACGAGGCGGTTGCTTATGGGAATCCTTACGAAAATACAAGATATGTATCGGGAAACATTCCGCCTAATCAAAAAAATTATGAAGTTGAAGTGCAGGCTCCAAACCCCGAAGTCTTTTTTCTTTTCAGTTTAAGGAATGAGTTATTTGCCAACAAATTAATAACAAAAAAAGATAAAACCTTTTCACCGTCAATTGAAAAAACAGAACTTTTTAATTATAAAACAGCCTCTCTTTTTTACACACATATTTCACCAACACTCGATAAAATAATTTTTTACACCAACACAAAAAGTAATAACCATTACGCCGAAAGTTTATTAAAAACAATTGGTGCCGTTAAAAACGAAAAAACCGGATCAACCGAAAATGGAATTAAGGCGATTGAAAATTATTGGAAGGCACGCGGCGTAGATGTTACCGGACTACACATGAGTGATGGATGCGGACTCTCCCGTGCAAATACTGTTACTACTAAATTACAAGCAACTATTTTATCTAAAATTTATAACGACAGTTTAATCTACCAATCATTTAACGCATCGTTACCGGTGGCAGGGAAAACAGGTAGTATGATTAATTTATGTAAAGGAACTTTTGCAGAGAATAACATGAGGGCAAAAACAGGTTACATTAACAGAGCCCGAGGATATTGTGGTTACGTAAAAACGAAAGTGGGGACGGAGCTCGCCTTTTCAATATTATTTAATAATTACGACTGTACCGCAAAAGAAGCTAAATTAAAAATTGAAAAGTTTCTGATCGCGCTTGCAGAAATGAATTGAATGATCCCAACATTTCTATTTAAGCGTTTCATCAATGGATGTTAAAATAATATTGCAGGCAATCCTAATTTCATCTTCTGTAATTACAAGCGGTGGCGCAATTCGCATGGAGTGAGTATTAAATAAAAACCAGTCTACAATTAATCCATTAGAAACGCACCTTTCAATTACTTTCAGATTAATTTCTAAACTTTCAAATTCTATCGCTAACATAAAGCCTTTGCCGTGAATGTTTTTTATAGCCGGATGAATTAATAAATGCCTTATTAGTTCCGATTTTTGGTAAACGCCGTTTAATAAATTTTCATTTTGTATGGTTTGTAAACACGCTAATGAAGCTGCGCAACATACAGCATTTCCTCCAAATGTATTGATGTTGCCCAACACCGGGTTGTATGTAAATTCGTTCATTAGTTTTTGAGAACTGATAAAACATCCAATTGGCAAACCACCGCCCATTCCTTTCGCTAATAATAAAATATCAGGAATGATGCCTATTTGTTCAAACGCAAAAAAAGTACCACTGCGGCCAAACCCATTTTGAATCTCATCCAAAATAAGTAGTGCTCCATGTTGCGAACATTTTTCACGAATTGCTTTTAAAAATGTATTATTTGCAATTGTATAGCCGCTTTCACTTTGAACAGATTCTAAAATAACACACGCTGTTTTATCGTTTATATGTTTTTCTACTTCGTTGGTATTATTGTAATCCACTATTTTTACATTTGGTAATAAAGGTCTAAACGCTTGCTTAAATTCTTCATTTCCCATTATGCTTAAAGCGCCGTGTGTGCTTCCGTGATATGCATTTTTAAAGCAAACAATTTCATTTCTACCGGTAACTCTTTTGGCTAATTTCAAAGCGCCTTCGGTAGCTTCGGTGCCGGAATTTGTGTAAAAAACTGAATTGAGATTTTCGGGCAATAAATCCGTTAGCGCTTTAGCCAGCAATGTTTGGGGCGATTGTACATACTCGCCATAAACCATTAGGTGCATATATGTTTCTGCCTGAATTTGAATTGCCTTTACAACATTAGGATGGCAATGCCCAACATTACTAACAGAAATACCTGAAATAAAATCCATGTATTTTTTATCTTCTTTATCATAAAGATATACGCCTTTTGCCTTAACAATTTCGAGCGCCATTGGCATTGGCGATACCTGCGCTATGTGATTTAAAAAAAGCTGACGATTAGATACTTGCATAACACTTTTAAATTAAAAGTAAACATGTAAAAAAATTGTGGCACATATTTATAAGTTTGGAAGTACCCCTAAAACACAAATGGCGCAAAGGCTTAACGCAATTCCTAACCAATTTCTGCGCGATAATTTTTCCTTAAATACCAGCACGGAAATAAAAGTTGAAATAGTTAAAATGCTTAAATTATTTATCGGGAAAAGTGCTGAAGGCTCTAAGATATTTGAATTTAATGCCTTAATTATAAAATACATGGTGCCGAAATTTATTAAACCTAAAATAACTCCAGCAGGCAACGCATGTGCTTCAAACTTTTCGTTTTTAAAAATAAATTTATATAATAAAACGATACCGCCGAAAACAAATGCCGATAAAAATATGGTTGAAAGAAATGCATCAAAATTATTTAGGGTTAACAAAAAACGTTGGGCATAGTTAATGGAAGAATCAATAATGCCACTGCAAATAAAAATGATGACCGGAAATAACCACCAAAATTTTTCTTTGATTTTAGATCCTTCATTTTTATAAGAAACTAAATAAACCGAAATGATTGCTAAAATTATTCCTACAATTTTATATGCGGTAAGCGAGTCGTTATACCAAGTTATGGCTACCCAAATAGGGATTACTACTGCCATGCGATTGGCTACTTGAGCCACCGAGATGCCTGATTTTGCTGTTGTTTGCGCAATCACGAATAAACTTCCTACAAAAATAAAACCTAAAAACACTGCTAATCCAATCCATTTTTCATTAAAAATTGTGAGAGGTGTTACACTTGAGGTTGTGGTTAAAAAACCCAAACTCCCTGCAATTATATAATTTACAACAATAACCTGAAAAGAATTGATGTTTTTTACCGCAATAACTTTAAAGGAAAT
Organism: Bacteroidota bacterium; assembly: GCA_043737035.1. GTDB lineage: Bacteria > Bacteroidota > Bacteroidia > B-17B0 > Aurantibacillaceae > UBA4416. The sequence continues at coordinate 5,562 of JAYTBK010000381.1, forward strand.
GCCGAATAAGGTAGAAATGATGATAGATAGAATAAGGTAAACCATTTTTTAATTTAGTTAAGAATAGTGTATAGCAAATCATTCCCGGATTGCGAAGGAACAGTTTTTTTTAAATCAAATTGTGGTGCTAAAATACCCGTTTTAAATTCCAAAAACGGATTTACAAAAATACGAGCCTCATCCCACAAACCGGATTGTAGAAACGTCTCTATCGTTTTTGTACCACCTTCAATGAGTATACTCTGAATGTTTTCGTTATAACAGTAATCCAATAGTTCCGCGCAGGCATTGTTATAATTAATTTTTACGAATTTTACGTTGCCCATGGATGAGTTTTTTACTCCATTAAATACAACTGTGGGCGCAGCTGAATCAAACAAATTTAAATCGTCGGAAAAATTTAAATCTTTGGAAATTAAAAACCTAATTGGATTTTTTCCATCCACTAACCGCGTTGTTAACGATGGATTATCATTAGCCAATGTGTTGTACCCAATTAATATTGCCTGTTCCGAACTCCGCCATTGGTGAGCAAGTTGCCTATTCTCATGTCCCGAAATAAAATTATCGGCGCGTTGTTCGGGTAACGGAAACCGACTAATAAATCCATCTTTTGTTTGTGCCCACTTTAAAATTATATAGGGGCGTTTTTTTGTATGGAAGGTAAAAAAACGTTTGTTTAATTCTACACACTCTTTTTCGAGAATACCATGCAGCACTTCAACGCCGGCTTCTCTTAGTTTTTTTATGCCGCTACCAGAAACTATTGGATTGGGATCTAAACTTCCAATAACTACTTTTCTTATTTCTTTTTTTATAATAAGATCAACGCAGGGTGGCGTTTTTCCGAAGTGCGAACATGGTTCGAGGTTTACATACAACGTGCAATGCTTTAGGGATTCGTCGTCTAGTTTGGCAATCGCATTTGGTTCGGCATGTGGCCCACCAAAAATTTCGTGGTAACCTTCCGCAACTATATTTTCATTCACCACAAGCACGCACCCAACCATAGGATTTGGCGATACATTGCCTAAACCCTTCTCTGCTAAGGCAAGGCAGCGTTGCATGTATTTCTCATGCAAAAAATTTATTGTTTCAGAAATCAATTAAACACTTCAAAATTTTTACCGTCGAAACTTGCAAAAACCATTTTAGGATGCGAATCCTGATGAAAAATATTTCCATTACTATCTATGCCTATTGCCCCGGCAAAGCCATCATAAGATTTTAACTCGGAAAACGTTTTCTCAAATGCTTTTTTAATTTCAATGCCATCGGTAACACGTGTCACTATTTTTGAAGCCACCGAACCGCTAACAATATCTTCGCCAACGCCTGTGCAACTAACGCCACAAAACGCATTTGCATAATTACCGGCTGTGGTGGCTGAATCAGAAATTCGTCCGGGCATTTCAAAACCTTTTCCGCCGGTAGATGTAGAGGCAGCAATTTTACCAGTTGCATCTAAAGCAACACAGCCAACAGTACCTTTGCCGGCTGAACTTAATTTCTCTTCGTATTCGGCGCGACGCTGTTTTGTTTCAACAACATATTTTTCAAATCCGTTTTTTCGGGCAAAATCATTCGCGCCTTCACCGCCCAAAACGCGATCATCGTAAGTAAATAATTTTTCCGCAACACGAACCGGATTCTTTACACCCTCAATATTTATAACTCCACTGAACCTGCTGCTTGTACCATCCATAATTGAGGCGCTCATGCGTATCTTACCATCGCTTTGTATTTGAGAACCTAAACCGGCGTTAAAAAGTTCATCATTTTCAAGTTGTTCAACAGCAAACACAACCGCTTCTAACGCCGTATGAGTTTTAAGATATTCATATGAACTTTTTACGACCCTTTCAAGTGCGGATTGCTTTGCTTTTTTTATTTCATCCGATTTTGAAGACTCACTAAAAAAGCCGCCGTGTATAATAATTTTCATATTATTTGTTTTAAGTTACCCGTAACAATATTAAGCATTGCAAAATTGTAATCCTGTATTTTTAAGTTTTTTTTAAGTTCCAAATCGCAATTTTTTATCGGTATATATTTACTTACTTTTGCGCATGCTAAAATCAATGACCGGCTTTGGAAAAGCCACAGAAGAGTTTGAAAATAAGACCGTAAATGTTGAGATACGTTCACTCAACAGTAAAAATATCGACCTTAACTTACGGCTTTCTTCAATTTACCGTGACAAAGAACATGAGCTTAAAAGCGAAATTACGAAACTGTTGGAACGCGGAAAAATTGATCTCTCAG
>JAYTBK010000382.1:0-3158 GCA_043737035.1 Bacteroidota bacterium
TGCAATTCGCTTATTAAAATTCGGTCTTGTTTCATGGTGTCGCGGTGACGAACGGTAACTGTTTTATCTTCTAAGCTTTGATGATCAACCGTAATGCAGAACGGCGTACCGATGGCGTCCTGCCTGCGATAACGCTTACCAACGGTATCTTTTTCATCATAGGCCAACATAAAATCAAACTTTAAATCTTTCATGATGCTTTCCGCTAATTCCGGCAATCCGTCTTTTTTTATTAACGGTAAAATGGCGGCTTTATACGGCGCAAGCGCAGGCGGCAAATTTAAAACAGTTCGTGTATCGCCGCCTTCCAAGCTTTCTTCAACCAATGCCGATGATAACACTGCTAAAAATAATCTATCCAAACCTACCGATGTTTCAACAACATAAGGCACATAACTCTCGCTGGTTTCAGGATCAAAATACTGCAATTTTTTTCCTGAAAATTCTTGATGTTGTTTTAAATCAAAATCAGTACGCGAATGAATTCCTTCAAGTTCTTTAAAACCAAACGGAAACAGATATTCGATATCTGCGGCGGCATTTGCATAATGCGCTAGTTTTAAATGATCGTGAAAGCGGTATTTATCTTCGCCTAATCCTAATGATAAATGCCAGTTTAAACGGGCTTTTTTCCAGTATTCATACCATTCCATTTCGGTACCAGGCTTTACAAAAAACTGCATTTCCATTTGTTCAAATTCGCGCATGCGAAAAATAAACTGCCTCGCAACAATTTCGTTACGAAACGCTTTGCCGGTTTGCGCTATACCAAACGGCAATTTCATGCGGCCGGTTTTTTGAACGTTCAGGTAATTTACAAAAATACCTTGTGCTGTTTCTGGACGTAAATAAATAATATTGGTTTCATCGGTAACCGCGCCGGTAGATGTGTTAAACATTAAGTTAAACTGGCGAACATCTGTCCAATTTTTAGTACCGCTTACAGGGCAAACAATTTCAAGGTCAATGATAATCTGTTTTACTTCTTCTAAATTATTGGCATTTAAAGCTATTTTAAAACGATTATTAATGGCATCAATTTTATCTTGATATTCCTTTACGCGACCGTTAGTTGATTTGAACATTTCAACATCAAATCCCTCAAAACGCTTAGCAGCTTTTTCTACTTCTTTATTAATTTTATCTTCTATCTTGGCAACATGTTCTTCAATTAATACATCGGCACGGTAGCGCTTTTTACTATCTTTATTGTCAATTAACGGATCGTTAAACGCGTCCACGTGGCCGCTGGCTTTCCATGTAGTTGGGTGCATAAAAATTGCCGAGTCAATTCCTACAATGTTTTCGTTCATTTGCACCATTGCTTTCCACCAATACTCACGAATATTTTTTTTAAGTTCCACGCCCATTTGTCCGTAATCATAAACAGCACTTAATCCGTCGTAAATTTCGCTGCTCTGAAAAATAAACCCATATTCTTTACAATGGGAAATGATATTTTTAAAAAAATCTTCGGGCTTAATGTTGCTCATGTATTTTTAATTTTGGAATTCAAAAGTAACATTTTTAATGGTTTAAAATTAAGGCTGCTAAAGGCTTTTCATTAACAAATAAACTTATCTTAGCTGCACATTTTTTACTTGAATAACTTTACGGTCATATTAAAGAAAGGTTTACTGCTGCTTATTTTTGTAGTGTGGTTTTTACCGGCAATACAAAACAATTTTCACATTAATGCGATTGAGCCCCTTCACGGCGATGCTGAAATACCGCAAGATCCGGAAATAACCCGGCAAGATTGGTTTTCTACAAAATTTCAGGGAGGAAAAGAGGCATACTTAAACTCAAATTTTGGTTTTAGGGAAGCACTCGTAAGGTTTAATAACCAAATAGCATTTACGGTTTTCAAAAAAGCAAAAGCAAATGGTGTTATTATCGGCAATGAAAATTATTTATATGAAAAAAATTACATTTCCGCTTACACCGGTAAAGATTATTTAGGAGAAAAAAAAATAGCGCAAATAGTTGCGCGCATAAAATTTATTTCGGATACATTAAATAAACTAAACAAAAAACTGTTGATTGTTTTTGCACCCGGTAAAGCCACCTTTTTTCCCGAATATATTCCGTTAAGCTATGGCAAAAGCGGAGGGAAGACAAACTATAATACGTTTCAAAAAACGATGTCCGGGAAAAATATTTCTGTTATTGATTTTAATAAATGGTTTAAGGATAACAAAGAAAAAAGTGTTTATCCTCTTTATCCAAAATATGGCATCCATTGGAGTGTTTATGGAAGCGCGCTTGCAGGGGATTCCATCTTAAAAAAAATAGGAACACTTTGCAATGCCCAGTTGCCCGCCCACTCAATTAAAAAAATCAACATTCTACAACCGTATGATACCGATTATGACATTGCCGACGGAATGAATCTTATTGAAAGGCTGGAGGATGATAAATTGGCGTACCCGGAAATGTTTACCGATACAATGCGAGGAAATTATAAACCAAAGGTATTGGTAGTTGCAGATAGTTTTTATTGGACACTTTACAAGTCGGGATTCACAAATTCTTTTGCCGAAAATCATTTTTGGTATTACAATAAACTGGTGTACCCGCAGTTAAGTAACAACCCTTTATTTACCGAAGAACTTGATTATAACACTGAAATTAAAAACCACGATGTGTTTATAGTAATGGCCACTGAGGCAAATCTTCCAAATTTTGGTTGGGGTTTTTTTGAAGATTTAGAGCATCATTTTAGAGGCGATAATTATTTAAAAGAGAAAAACCAAAAGTTTACCATCAGGAAAAATATTTTAAATAATAAAGTTTGGATGAACGACATTGAAACCAAAGCGCGTAAAAAAAATATAACAACAGATTCGATGGTAACACTTGATATGATTTGGGTAATGCAACATCCCAAATAATTTAAAAATATAAATGGTTTTTAGCAGCGTTATATTTATTTTGTATTTTTTGCCCGTATTTTTATTGGTTTATTTTTTTATCGACAGAAAATTTAAGAACGCGGTTATATTAATTGGAAGCATTATTTTTTATGCCTGGGGGGCACCAAAATTCATCTTTGTTATACTCTTAACCACACTACTCGATTATTTTTTAGTTGGATTTATGGATAAGTCAGCCACCGAAAGAAGCCGAAGATTATTGCTCACTATTTCCATTTCTGT
>JAYTBK010000383.1:0-7819 GCA_043737035.1 Bacteroidota bacterium
CTAATGATAAGTTCTGCTGAATCATTTGATGAATTCTTTTCAATGGGTGATTTTGGTATTTCAATTGTCACTAATTCACGAATTGATTCCACAAACGAGGGATATCAATTTAGAGATACATATTCGTCGGTTCCAAGTAATCACACTATTTCTGAAAAGGATCTTAAAGAAAACAACAAAATGGTTATCTCATTTTACGGGGAAATTATCGTTGGGTGGGTGGAAACAAAAAATGCTCAAGGCGAATGGACAAAGACTCCAAAATATGGGGAGCAAACCATGATATACGCAAAGGTGATATCTCTTCCAACAATGTGCGAAAAAAAAGGAAAATCAAGAAAAAATTCTAGGATTGATTGTGAGATCGATTACAAAGTTCCATGCACAATAACAGGTAAAAAATTTGAGCATAAGGTTGAAATTGCTTTTATGTCCCGGAATGTAATAGTTAAAATAAAAAAATAACCCAAATATCCCTATTAAACCAATTTTAGTTTAGTGTGAAGCTAGAGTATGAATACTCGAACTGACACGGAATAATAATTTGCGAAAATGCAGAACACTCGAATTGATATGAAACTTTAATTTTTTTATATTGAATTACCGGAACAAAAACTTAACTACTTGCTCTTCTTCAAAAATTCCTCCACTAACTCATCATCTGTTTTGCCTAAATTTTGGATACATGATTTCGAATCTCTTGCATAATCGCTCTTAGGATATTCTTTCATGATTTGTTCGTATAATTGCTTTGCTTTCGCTTCATCATTTAACATTTTAGCATCGTCGTAAAGTTGAGCTGACAGGAAAAGGGCTGCTCCACGGTTTTTAAAATCAGGGAAACCGATAATGCATTTATTAAACATATCTAATGCTTGCATATATTTTCCTGCAGCTTGCGCAACTTGCCCGGCTTTTAAATAAAAAACCGGCGCCAAGGAATCGCTTGTGCAATTAGAGGCAAATGCATTAAAATCGGAAATTGCTTTCGTAGCAACATTTTGATCCAACACCTGCGCCCGCATTAAAATTTCATCAGACCTATTAGCCGCGGCAAAATATTTTTCACACGGGTTGCCAGCTATTACAACAGAATCTTTATTTTCCTTAGTTGCGCTGGTTTCAGGGTTCGAATTGCACGCAATCAAAAACAAATAAAGTCCGGTAAAATAAATAATCGGCTTAAGCATCGTTACTTTTTTGGTTGAAAGACTTTGGTTTTGTAATCTGCTTTAAATTTACCTTTACTTATATCGGTTAACTTCCCGCTAATGAGTTTGCGTTTAAAGGGGCTTATCTTATCAGTAAACAAAACCCCTTCAATGTGGTCGTATTCGTGTTGTATTACCCTTGCAATAACCCCCGTGTAAGTGTCTTTATGTTTTTTAAAGCTTTCATCAAAATACTCGATCGTTACAGTGTTTTTTCGCAAAACATCTTCTCGGATTTTCGGAATACTTAAACATCCTTCATTAAATTTCCATTCTTCGCCTTTCTCTTCAATAATTTGTGCATTGATAAACGTTTTTTTAAAGCCGTTCATTTCTTTCATCTCTGCTTCCGAAAATTCGGGTTCCTCATCTTCATCCACTTCAGCAAAAGGCGATGCATCGATTACAAATAAACGAATCGCTTTTCCTACCTGTGGGGCAGCTAACCCTACTCCATTTGCATCGTACATGGTTTCGTACATATTTAAAATAAGTTGCGAAAGGTTTAAATATTCTTTATCAATTTCCGCGCATTTTTTTCGCAATACCGGATCTCCGTAAACCACTATTGGTAGAATCATTTTTACTAATTATATTTTATTGCTCTCTATAAAAAGACCTGAGGATTGATATTTAAGAACTGAGACTGCTTCCTCTAATATCTTATCTCTCATTACTCATATCTATCTTGTGTAATTTGGTGCTTCCCTTGTAATAACAACATCGTGCGGATGGCTTTCTTTTACACCTGCCACAGTTATTCTTGTAAATTTCGCAGCTTGCAGCGCTTTAATGTCTTTTGAGCCGCAATACCCCATTCCAGCCCGTAATCCTCCAATTAACTGGTACATCACATCAACTAGATGGCCTTTATAAGGGACGCGGCCACTAATTCCTTCAGGTACAAGTTTTTTAATGTCATCTTCCATGTCTTGAAAATAACGGTCTTTCGAGCCTTTTTGCATGGCTTCTAATGAACCCATTCCGCGGGAAGCTTTAAACTGTCGTCCTTCAAAAATAATTGTTTCACCAGGACTCTCTTCTACTCCTGCAAACATTCCGCCCATCATCACCGTGCTTGCGCCTGCGGCAATGGCTTTAACAATATCACCGGTATAACGTATACCGCCATCGGCAATAATAGGCAATTTTCCGTTTAGCGCGGCTGCTACTTCTAAAATTGCGGTAAGTTGGGGAACACCAACGCCGGCAATAATGCGCGTGGTACAGATTGAACCCGGGCCAATACCAACTTTTACTCCGTCGGCGCCCGCTTTCATTAATGCAATAGCAGCTGCACCCGTTGCAATATTACCAACAATTACCTGAAGTGTTTTATGTTTCTTTTTTACCTCTTTAAGCATGGTAATAACGCCTTTCGAATGTCCGTGAGCGGTGTCAATTATTACGGCATCCACACCAGCGAGTACTAACGCATCAACCCTTTGCATGGTATCATTTGTAACGCCTACTGCGGCGGCAACACGCAAACGGCCAAGTTCATCCTTAGCAGCGTTAGGTCGTACTTTTATTTTAATAATATCTTTATAAGTAATTAAGCCAATGAGTTTTTTATTTTTATCGAGTACAGGAAGTTTTTCAATTTTATGATCCTGTAAAATAACTTCCGCCTGTTTTAAAGTAACACCCTGCGAGGCAGTAACTGATTTACTTGCCGGCGTCATTACTTCTTCAATTAAGCGTTTTAAATTTTTTTCGAAACGGAGATCACGGTTTGTGACGATGCCAACAAACTTTAAATCAGTGTCGACAACCGGTACTCCCCCAATTTTATTATCGGCCATTATTTTTAAGGCATCGGCTATGGTTGCAGTTTGTAAGATTGTCAGCGGTTCAACGATCATTCCACTTTCGCTACGTTTTACCTTACGCACGTGCATAGCCTGATCTTCAATGCTCATGTTTTTGTGCAAAACCCCTATTCCACCTTCCTGAGCAATGGTAATGGCCAACTGATATTCTGTAACGGTATCCATTGCCGCGGATACAATTGGCGAATTTATTTTGATGTTTTTAGTAAAGTAACTTGTAATGTTTACTTCGCGGGGAAGCACTTCAGAATAAGCAGGAACCAAAAGAACATCATCGTAAGTTAAACCTTCGGGAGCAAATTTATTTGCTAAAAACGATTTGGCCATAGGGTGGAATTTTAGGTTTAAAATTCGTGCAAATGTACACAAAAGTACCTGCATTGCAAACGTAATTCAGATTTCACGTTAAGACGCAAGCAATGTAGTTCGACACGTTTACACCTAAATTAACTAATTTAAGCTGATTCCTCGCGCCAGCGATTGTAGTGAACGCCTTTGTTTAAAAATTATTATTAAGCAATTAGCGAAGAGGCTTATTGCTCTTGCAAAAAGACGCCACAGCAATGTTGGCAGGCATATGAGACGCGCGTAATAAATTGTTTTTGAGAGGGCTTGAACGAAAAGCGCGTTAAGGCGCCCAAGAAATATTATTGATGATTTACAAAACGCTTATATCAAGGATTTTTTTCGGACGGAGGATTTTGTTTTTCTTCAATTGGTTTCCAATGATACACAATTTGAAACGGGTCTAACGAAGGTTTATCATTTTGTTCGTTTTTCATTTTTTCTAATTCTATTTCACGTTTATAGTCTGCTTCTAAATCGGGTTCCTCGTCGGGCGAAGGCCAATTGTAACTTAATGCCTGTGGCCCGTCTTTGCGATAACTATAGGCCACCAACACACCTGAAATTGCGCCAAATAAGTGGCCTTCCCAACTCACCGATCGGTCTAATGGAAAAATGCCCCAAGTAATGCTTCCGTATAAAAAAACAACCATGGCTGATACAACCATTAGTTGTTTATGTTTGCGTAGAACGCCGCTAAAAAATAAAAAAGTTGAAAATGCGTAAATAAGCGTACTTGCACCAAAATGGTAATTTATAACAACATCGTTATTGCGCCCTCCTACCCAAAGCCACAGTCCACTGATGAAATATAACCACAAAATAACTGGCCACGCAATAGGTTTGTAAAAATAAAAAATCATACAGGCGAGCACAAATACGGGTAAACTATTGTTTAATATATGATTGCTATCGGCGTGAATAAACGGTGAAAAAAGTATACCAGATAGGCCACTAATGGCTCGAGGACTTACGCCTAACCGATAAAAATTTAGATTGAAATACTGATCGCTCAAAAAAACACACCAACAAATAACCACAAATAGCAAAGGAAACCGTATTACGAAAAATAATTCTTTGCATGGAAAGTGTTTCATATACCGGATGGATGTTAGCCGTTATTACTAATCTAAATACATACCAATATTTTAAAACTGCCAGCTCGGGTTTAAAAAAGCCAGAATGGCGGAAAAAAATCTTTACTAAAAAATTTAAAGCTAGCTGGTTTTCCCGGGGTAAACTTTTAATGCTTCTTTAAGGCACTCAATCGCGTTTTTTAAATCTTCTTTTTTGAGAACATATGCAAGTCTTACCTCGTTGGTTCCTGCGCCTTCGGTGGAGTAAAAACCTGTTGCTGGTGCCATCATTACAGTTTGACCGTTAAATGAAAAATCTTCGAGCAACCACTGACAAAATTTATCTGAATTATCAATAGGAAGGCGGGCGATGCAATAGAATGCGCCACTTGGTTTGGGGCAAAACACACCTTCAATTTTATTTAACTCTTCAATAATAAAATTCCTCCGCTCAATGTATTCGTTAATTACGCCGTCGAAGTAAGATTGTGGTGTGTCTAAAGCTGCCTCCGCGCCAATTTGTCCGTAACTTGGTGGTGAAAGCCTTGCTTGTGCAAATTTCATGGCCGCTGCCATTACTTCGGTGTTTTTACTAATCATCGCTCCAATTCTAGCGCCGCAAGCGCTGTAACGTTTAGAAATAGAATCGAGCAATACCACGTTGTTTTCAATTCCCTCTAAATGCATTACCGAAAAATATTCCTTTCCATCGTAACAAAACTCACGGTAAACTTCATCGCTTAATAAAAACAAATCGTGCTTTTTAACGAGGTCGCGTAATGCCACCAGTTCTTCACGGGTATATAAATAACCGGTTGGGTTGCCGGGATTACAAATCATAATACCTTTTGTTTTTGGTGTGATCACTTTTTCAAAATCGCTAATTGATGGCAATGCAAAACCTGTTTCAATGTAGCTTCTTACGGGTACAATTTTTACATCGGCGGCTTTTGTAAATCCATTATAATTAGCATAAAATGGTTCGGGTATAATTACCTCGTCGCCGGCGTTAAAACACGTCATCATTGCAATTTCAATGGCTTCGCTACCCCCGCAAGTAATTATAACTTCCGTATGATCAATGTTAATGTTGTATGATTTGTAGTAGCCGCAAAGTTTTTTCCGGTAACTTTCATTCCCTGCGCTGTGGCTATACTCTAATACTTTTAAATCAGCATTTTTAACCGCGTTTAAAAAAGATGATGGCGTTTCAATATCGGGTTGGCCAATGTTTAAGTGATAAATTTTTGTTCCTTTTTTTTTTGCAGCTTCGGCAAACGGAACTAATTTACGAATGGGCGATGAGGGCATTTCATTAGCCTTTACTGATATTTTTGGCATACTATGAATTATAATTGAAAGACAAAAATAATATTTTTTTCAACACCGAGGCACAACGAACCAGAGTTCACAAAGTTTAAACATTACTATGAAAGTTTAAATGTATTTTCAGCGATCTCAAAAAGTCTTTTTCTCGGTATTAAAAATAAACTAACTTTAAACTTCCTGATGCAGCTATGATCCTAAACAAACGTAAAATAATAAACGATCCTATTTATGGCTTTGTAACATTGCCCGACGATCTCGTTTACGATCTAATTAATCATCCTACATTTCAACGTTTACGCCGCATCAAACAATTAGGTTTAACAAACCTTGTTTATCCGGGCGCTTTGCATACCCGGTTTCACCATGCTATTGGAGCTATGTATTTAATGGATGAAGCACTACAGGTACTGAGATCAAAAAATATAAAAATTACCGATGAAGAATACCGTGGTGCCATTATTGCAATTTTATTACACGATATTGGGCACGGTCCGTTTTCTCATGCGTTGGAACATACGCTTGTAAAAGGCATTAGTCACGAGGTTATTTCCGCTATGTTGATGGATGAATTAAACATTACTTTTAAAGGAAAACTAACCCTAGCAATAAAAATTTTTAAAGGTCAACATCCTAAAAAATTTTTGCATCAGCTTGTTTCTAGTCAGTTGGACGTTGACAGACTTGACTATTTGAAGCGCGACAGTTTTTTTACCGGCGTATCAGAAGGCGTAATTAGTACTGACAGAATTATAAAAATGCTTACTGTAGTTAACGGTGAACTGGTGGTGGAAGCAAAAGGAATTTATAGCATTGAAAAATTTTTAATTGCCAGGCGGCTCATGTATTGGCAGGTTTATTTGCACAAAACTGTACTGAGTGCCGAAATTTTATTGGTAAATATTTTAAAGCGCGCTAAAGAATTATCATTAAAGGGTGAAGACTTATTTGCAACTCCTGCTCTTTCAATATTTCTCAAAAATAATTTCAGCAAAAAAGATTTTGTTGGAAACTCTGATTTACTGAAGCAATTTGTATTGCTTGACGATTATGACGTAATGGCATCTATTAAAGTATGGATGAACCACAATGATACTGTACTATCATTGCTGTGCAAAAACATGATTGAAAGAAATTTGTATAAGATACAATTACAAAATAAAAAATTTAGCGAGACTGAACGAAACGCCTCGATTAAAAAAGTAATGAAAAAATATAAGCTCAGCAAAACGGAAGCAAATTATTTTGTGTTTACTGATAGCGTTAACAACAGTGCATACAACACCGCCGAAATTAAAATAAACATACTTTACAACAACAATGTATTGGTAGATGTAGCTAAGGCAAGCGATCAGCTAAATATTAAGATGCTCAGTAAAAAAGTTACCAAACATTTTATGTGTTATCCTAAAGGTTTGTAGTGTTAATTGCTATTTATCCTAAACTTGTTTCAGGATATTACATCAATATTAAAATAAAAAAACCAAGTGAACCAAATGTTTTTTTAGAGATGCTGAAACAAGTTCAGGATGCCCAAAATGCGTGTTCAGTTATGCTAACCAGGCATACGGTGAATTTGTTTTTCCATCGTTTTCATCTGGCTCACAATTTCTTCAGTTTTTGGTTTCAGGTCTTTCGCCTTTTTAAAATATTGCTTGGCAATTTTATATTGCAACCTCTGAGCTTCTATATTACATAGTTGCAAGTATGCTGCCGCCATGCTGTCTTTATCCGGTATTCCGGCTTTTACCGCCGCCATTAAATGTAAACGGGCTTGTTTGTTATTGCCTTTTTTTAGTTCAATAAATCCTAACTGTAATAAATTTGAGCCTTCCATATCGCCGGCAATTTTCGATTTAATTTTAAGACTTTTACGGATGTTGGCTTCTGCTTTATCAAGGTCGTTATTTGCCATTGATAAATTACTTTGCAAAATATAATATCCTGAACGCACCGGTTTAAACAGCAAACGTGGAAATTTAATTTTTTCCATATATACCATCGCTTTATCCACATCACCTTCTTGTAC
>JAYTBK010000384.1:0-3155 GCA_043737035.1 Bacteroidota bacterium
CGGTATTGATGGTATTTGTCCGTACACGCCAATACCGAGCTCACGCCATGTAGATGGAATAACTAATTGTTCTACATACGGCCTGTCGTTACTGTTAAAAGTTGTAGGCAAATGATTTTCGTTAATGATTCCAATACGTGGAATAAACAACCCTCCAACGATGTAATTGTTACGATTAATATTAAATTTTAAAAACATTTGCTCCATCGAAATTTCACCTGACGCTGAACCACCAACTACTTTTGCATCCTCTATTTCTAATTCAGAAAATAATGAGATTTTGTTTGAAAAACGATGACCTATAAACAATACATTACGTGTAAGACTTGCGACACCAGTTTGAAAACGCATATCGTATTCAACTTTTGCCTGGCCGTAACCCGAAATCACTGTCGGACTGTTTTTAGGTGTTAATCCGGCACTTAACGAATCCTCTCTGGTAATTACCTGCGCACAAAAGCTTATACACGTAAATATCAATGAAGCAACAATGTAATATTTATGGGGAAGTATATTTTTCACGCAGCAAATCTATATTTAGAATGTGTCTAAACAAATACCTAAAAAGTGGTAGGCGTTTAAATATTTAATTGTCGAAAAAAAACATTTCTGCGAAAACAATTTCCATAAAAATATTGTTTGGAAACAGCCGGCATTATATCCTTTCGCGACAAGCAAATTAAAAAAAAACAGTATTTTTGGCGTTTAAATTAAAACGTCTGAAATTTAAAAATATCATAAATCTAATTTATTTCTGCATATTAATATGTGGAACTGATACGGTTGTTTCGCAAGAAATCTCCCAACCTAGATATTGTATCAACGACTCGATAAAACAGATTTTTAATGACGATTACGCTGCCGAAAATTTGAGTTTAAAATTAAGCAGGCATATTTTATTTGGTGCTCAAAATGTAACGGTATATCAACATCAGAGCGAGTTAAGTAAAGCTACTACAAACGGGCCGATATCGCTTAATAAAGCGGGTGATAATCAACTTTTAACGACAACAACACTTAGTTTTTTACTATCGGTTTGGAAAAACGGAGAACTTGTCTTAAGTCCGGAAATGCAATTTGGAAATGGGGTAGGCAACGGAAAAGGTGTGGGAGCGTATCCCAACGCCATGTATGGTTTTCCTCAAAAATTACCATATGTATTGAGGGCGCATTACCGACACCACTTTAATTTTAAAAATAAGTTTATAAAACAATACTCCATTACGGTTGGCAGATATGTTTTACAAGAAATGTTTAATACAAATCCGTATGCATCCGATCCAAAAATGGATTTTTTAAATTTTGCGCACACCATGCTAAATGCCTGGGACGCTTCAACCACCGCTTATGGTTATACACATGGCGTGGCTCAGGCATTGTTGTTTAAGCGGGCGTCAGTTTATATTTCCGCCAATACACATAACAAAAAAGCGGGGGGCGATAAAACCGATTGGGATATTAAACAAGCTCATAGTTTTAATTTACAGTATGTACAATACTTTAAACTCATGGCACAACCTTTACAACTTCGTCTTTTGGGATTTTATAATCATTACAATGGCGGTGACTTTAAACATTTTTATACAGATTCATTGACACAGCAAATTTTATTTGACAGTATACGCTCTTACACTTTTAAATATGGCGGCGGCGCCGAATTGAATTACGATCTAACCAAAAATTTAGGTCTGTTTTTGCGATATAGTTTCAATGATGGTTTGCACGAAGATTTTGGCTATACACAATGCGATGGAAGTTTAAACGCCGGCGCGCATTTAACCTTACAAAAAATACAGAGGCCGTTGGATCATTTAGGGATAGCGGTTTCAAGGAATACAATTTCATCCTTGCACCAAAATTATTTAAAGGCAGGTGGCGTTGGATTTATGGTTGGTGATGGATCGTTACAGTATTTGCCTGAAGATGTTTTTGAAATTTTTTATGCAGCAATTTTTTTCGGGCATATAATCGTTACAGCGGATTATCAGTACATGATAAATGTTGGATATAATCGTGCACGGGGAAACGCGCACTTTTTGGCTTTAAGGTTAAACCTTATTCTTTAACTCTGAGGATTAATTTGTGATGTTGAATATATAATGTGGGCTAAACAATTCGCACAAAGGCAATCGATATAATGTTTTGAGATAAATTTTTTTTCGCTTTCATCTAAAAATACTTTATTACAGTGGCAACCCGCAATATCGGAAGTACTACAGCTAAAATTATCTTCGCAACGGCCGCAAATTTGTTTATACTCCGTGTTAAAAAGCGTACTCAATTGCAAGATAGTTTACTGGTTTTTTACTTACATTAAATATGGGAAATATTTGCAACCGGCACAGATATTCTTCGCCATTTTTTTTATAATTTATAATTTCATCATTTACGGTTTGCCGAGATAACAATTTTTCTTTCATGTTGGCTAAAACAATTTTACATGTTTTCGGACCTTGCAAAATATTGGGTTTCTTACCAATTGCTTCCGCAGGTAAATAACCCGTCATAAAATAGAACTGCTGACTAACCCAAATAATTTCTTTTTGTAAATTCGTTACAACTACAGTTTTTTTACTGAGGAACGCGTTTTTTACATCCGGAACATCGCCCCATTTATTTTCTTTCTCTAAATGTTTTATGCATTGCATTTCCCGCCCTGCAGCAATGGCTCCATAAACATTAAGTCCCGAAAACTCCCAGCTTGTGAGTGGTGCATAGGATGTTGCTTTAAACATTTTAATAAAGGCATTTTCATAATCAAACATTGGCTTTGAAATAAAATATTAAAATTGAACAAAATAAAACAGCTGCTAATTAACGCAGCTGTTTTGTGATAACAATATTAAATATAAAATGTTTAATATTTAGTTAAAAGCCACAGTAGTATTTTTAGGCGCTTTTACCTGATAAACAAGTGTTAATTTTTTGATGTCTCTTGCTGCCACGGTCACGCGCCATTGCAATTTCCCGGTAACAATATCATACTTTGCGCCTGAAATATCTTTCTTATCAACGGTTATGTTTTTATCCAGTGATAGCGGTAATTGGTCTTCAATATCCAACTCAATTTTTGTGTTGCGCGAATTTTTTAACATAATTTCATAAGTGTATTGATGTAAAATATCGTCGTCCAAAATTTTTTGAGTACACTTTTC
>JAYTBK010000385.1:0-3145 GCA_043737035.1 Bacteroidota bacterium
TATCTTTACCAACGGCAAGGTTTAACGCATTTATCAGCTCTTCAATATCTTTATCAAGGCGCAAATAAACATCTTCAATTTCCACGCTGCGCGGTCCATAAGCATGGCCAACATAATCCGTCGACGAAAAGCTAATGCATAGCATATCTGTTTGTGTTCCTTTGCCCAAACCTTCGCCTTTTAAACAAGCCAATGCCAAGTCTTTGGTAATGGTGTTACCGTATGGCGTAGCTTTAATGATTTCGTAATCATTTTTGGAGAGTTGTTTACTGTATTCGTAAGGGAAAATTGCGGAATCTTTTTTATTGGGTGCTTTCTCATAATTATTTTTATCTGCAAGGCTCTCAACATAATCTTTCATCGGTAAAAGTGTATTCCAACCTTTTTGCAAATAGTTTTTTGCCAGTTCAAGTTTATTAAATTCAGTTAACCACTGCGGCAACACATTCATGTAATGTGTACTCGAAATAAATTTTCCAATACTTCCATCAAACCAAAATGCGCCATTAGCACTGTGCCCTGCTGGTAGTATTGAACTTCTGTCTTTTAAAGAAATAGCGAAAACTTTTGCCTGTTGGTTGGTTGCAAGTTTCAACTCGTCGCCAAGTGTTGTAACTAATAAATTTTTGGGCGACATTGAGCCGGCTTTATTTTCGGTTCCAACACCTTTTACATTTTTATCGTCGGTGCAGTAAATTACTTCGTCCGTTTCTTTATTAAACCAATCGTTTGCAATAATACCATGTGTTGCAGGGCTTGTGCCTGTATAAATAGAAGCATGGCCAGGGCCTGTAAACGTGGGCACGTAATTATAATGCGCGTTTTTAAAAAAATAACCTTCTCCAATAAGTTTTTTAAAACCACCGTTACCAAATTTATTCCAATAGCGGTAAATGTAATCGTGCCGCATTTGATCAACTACAATTCCGACAACCAGTTTAGGTTGTTTTAAATCATTGTTTGGTGG
Organism: Bacteroidota bacterium; assembly: GCA_043737035.1. Classification (GTDB taxonomy): domain Bacteria; phylum Bacteroidota; class Bacteroidia; order B-17B0; family Aurantibacillaceae; genus UBA4416. The sequence goes on from JAYTBK010000385.1 coordinate 968, forward strand.
GATTGTTTTTGTTTGAGAAAAAACACAATTTGTGATGAACAGTAAAAGAAAAAGTTTTTTCATTGCTATTTAAATTTTATCCAACGTTTGGAATACTGAGTTGTTACTTAAAAACTCGGGAACGATCTCTTTCATTTTTGCTACAATCAAATCATTATTCTGACTATTAAATAATAAGATCAATTCGTTGATAAAGCGGTTCACATCACCAAACTCAAATTCACGCACTTTTCCCATCAATATTTGCTTGTGGTATGTTGGCAAAGAGTTTTCGGAGCTTGATAATAATTCTTCAAATAGCTTTTCTCCGGGGCGCAAGCCGGTATATACAATTTTAATATCAGTATCTTCTTTTAAGCCCGATAAGGAAATCATTTTACGGGCGAGATCAACAATTTTTACCGAACGACCCATATCAAAAACAAAAATTTCTCCGCCTTTACCCATGCAACCGGCTTCTAACACTAATTGGCACGACTCCGGAATCGTCATAAAAAAACGGGTTATTTCGGGGTCGGTAATTGTAATTGGTCCACCCTGTTCTATTTGTTTTTTAAATCGAGGAATTACCGAACCGTTTGAGCCTAAAACATTACCAAACCGTGTGGTGATAAATTTTGTACCCCAATGTTTACCTAAACTCTGAATGTAAATTTCAGCAATGCGCTTTGAAGCTCCCATTACGTTAGTTGGGTTAACTGCTTTATCAGTCGATATCATGACAAATTTTTGAACTTTATGTTCAACCGCCAGATCCGATACTATTTTTGTTCCGAGGATGTTTGTAAGGATGGATTCCGAAGGATTATTTTCCATCATTGGAACATGTTTGTAGGCCGCCGCGTGAAACACAATATGCGGTTTAAATGTATCAAACACATTTTGCATTCGCTCCTTGTTTCTTATATCGGCAATAACAACTTCATATTTACCAAAAATTTCTTTTTCACTAAACTCAAGGTTTAATTCGTGCAAAGGACTTTCGGCCTGATCAAGCAAAACCAAAAGCGAAGGACCGTACTTTGCACATTGCCTCGCCAGTTCGCTACCAATTGAACCGGCCGCGCCCGTTATTAAAATTGTTTTATGGTTTAATTGTTCATTAATAAGTTGATCATCCAATTTAATAGGTTCGCGTTCCAGCAACTCATCGATATTAATTCCTTTTATCTGGTTAAAACTTAATTCACCATTTATCCATTTTGCAACCGGTGGAACATTTAAAACACGAATGCCATATTGCAAACATTCATCTATTAATACATTTTTTTTTGATGCCGGCAAATTTTGGATACTTATAATTAATGAGTCAACATTTTTTTCTTTAATAAGATCTTTCAATTTTGATGTTGGATAAACAAAAACCCCTTCAAGACTTCGGCCTCGTTTTTTCTCATCATCATCTACAAACCCAACAACCTTGTATCTTATGGCGGCATCCCTATCGAGAGTTCGTTTTGTAATAATGCCCGATTCGCCTGCGCCATAAATTACAACATGCATTTTTTCTTTTTCCGGATTTTTATTTTCAAAGTAAACTGCTTTTACTGCAAGCCTCGAACTTATCATTAAAAATAGGGTTACTAACGCGTCGATAACAATAATGGCAGTAGGAATAATAAAATATCCAAGGGTATAAAGCGTAATTATATTTACACCAATTAAAGCCACGCTGCCTATAAAAATTACTTTAAAAATACGTAAGGCGTCGTTAGAACCCGTGTAACGTACTACTCCTTTAAATGTTTTTGAAATGATAAAAGATAAAAAACGGATGGTTAACAAAAGGACGTAATCATAAGGAAGGTTTTTGAGGTCCTCGGACGGGATGGATTTAAAATTGAACCTTAGAAAAAATGCTAACGTTAAAGAGAACGCGCAAATGATAAGGTCGATTATTAAAATTGACCAACGCGGTAAGTTGTATTTCCAAAAGAAAGCCAGTAACCTATACATTGTTGTAAAAGTACATTTTTAGGAGGAATAGGGCAAATGATGACTTTATATATGTTATTGATCTAATCTAATCTGTTGTTTGTCCCCAAATAATAACCACTTAATAGTTTTTGATTATTTAAAGACTTATTTTTAAAACTTATTTTATAATCCTATGAGACGAATATTAATTGCTAAAACCCTCATGTTATTCTTAATAATTGGTATCAGGCAAAACCTGCA
>JAYTBK010000386.1:0-3137 GCA_043737035.1 Bacteroidota bacterium
CTTACACGCTTTGGCAAAGCCTACATGCCAAAACCGGGTGGCGATAAAATTGGTCGTCGTAGAGTAGATACCCATTTTATGGGCTTTGAAGCACTTGGCGCTAAATTTAATTACCATGCAGATAACGAATTGTTTGAAGTAGAAGGCAAAAACTTGCGTGGAGCATACATGTTGTTAGATGAAGCTAGTGTAACAGGTACTGCAAACATAGTAATGGCAGCTGTTTTGGCAGAAGGAATTACAACAATTTACAATGCCGCTTGCGAACCTTACCTGCAACAACTTTGTAAAATGTTAGTGCGAATGGGTGCAAAAATTGGCGGAATTGGCTCTAATTTATTAACTATTGAAGGGATAAAAGAATTAAAAGGTACAACGCATCGATTGTTACCCGATATGATTGAAATAGGATCTTTTATTGGTATGGCGGCCGTTACCCAATCCGAAATTACAATTAAAAATGTAAGCTACGATAATTTAGGAATTATCCCTACTATATTTGGAAGATTAGGAATAGACGTACAGCGCAAAGGCGATGATATTTTTATTCCGGAGCAAGAACATTACGAAATGGATACCTATATAGATGGCTCACTTCTTACAATTAGCGACGCCATTTGGCCAGGCTTTACCCCCGATTTAATAAGTATTGCTTTAGTTACCGCCATTCAGGCACGTGGTAATGTACTTATTCATCAAAAAATGTTCGAAAGCCGTTTGTTTTTTGTCGACAAATTAATTGATATGGGGGCAAAAATTATTTTGTGCGATCCTCATCGCGCCACAGTTATGGGCTTAGACAGAAAAGTTCAATTACGCGCCATTCAAATGGCAAGCCCCGATATTAGAGCCGGAGTTGCTCTATTAATTGCCGCTATGAGCGCTAAAGGAAAAAGTGTTATATTTAACATAAATCAAATAGATAGGGGTTACCAACACATTGATACGCGCCTTAATGCCATTGGTGCCGAAATTGTTAGAAAAGCATAATGAAAAAAATTATTATATATTGTTTTACACTTTCAATAATTGTTATTTTTTCGTTTTGTAAAAGTAAAAAACAATCAACAACTTCTAACACTGAACAAAAAATCTCAAACAACCAATCTCAAACAACTAATAACTCAACTCCAACAACACAAACCGTTGAACCAACTATTGGTTTAAACCTTGGCAACAAAGCCCCCGAAATTGCTTTTAAAAATTTAAATGATAGCATTATTAAACTTTCATCAATAAAAGGGAAATTGGTATTAATAGATTTTTGGGCGAGTTGGTGCGGGCCGTGCAGAGCCGAAAACCCAACTGTGGTAAAAGCTTATCAAAATTTTAAAGATAAAAAATTTAAAGGTGGGAGTGGATTTACAATATACTCCGTTTCGCTAGATTTAGATAAGGCAAAATGGAAACAAGCCATTGAAAAAGATAAACTTGCTTGGTCTTATCATGTAAGCGATTTACTAATGTGGAACAGTTCAGTAGTTTCTCAATACGCTATTCAAGGCATTCCTTACAACGTTTTAATAAACGAAAACGGCATAATTATTAACAAAAACTTAAGAGGCGATCAGTTAATAACTTCGTTAGAAAAATTAATTTTATCACCTTAAATGATTTTACTTTATAGTGTATTCTTACATCTAAGTAAAAATAAATAAAACAAAATAAATGAAAATTAAACTTATAGTATTGCTGTTTTTACATGCTATAGTTTCTGTTGCTCAAACCGAGTTAAAGGTAAGCGATAAAGCACCCCCTTTTGTTTTAAATATGCAGCAAAACTCCATTCAAAGTTTTCCAATGCCTTATTTAGGCCGCATAGTTTTAATTCATTTTTGGAGTAGTACTGTTACAAAATCAAAAACCAGTAATAAGTTTTTAAACCGTTTAGCCGGCAGATACAAAAATGCTCTTTACCGCAATGCCGAAGGTTTTGAAGTTATAGCCGTTGCCGTACAAAGTGATAAAAAAGCATGGAGCGAAGCAATTGGTTACGATACGTTAACAAACTTTATGAATGGAATAGCCGTTAGAGGTTATAACGACGATATATGCAAAAAATTTGGGGTTACATCCGTTCCTAAAAACATTTTAATAGACGAAATGGGAACCATTATTGCAATTGATCCTCGTATGCGTGATATTGAAACAATACTAGATGATCGTAAAAATTTTCAACCTGTGAAAAAAGAAGTAGTTGGTATTTTGGCTCAGGCAGGCAACAAAGCCGAACTTTTAAAGTTTGGTAAAGTTTATTTATTTGATGGTTATGGAGATTCAATTGCAACTGCAGTTACAAACGCTAATGGAAATTTTTTAATAAACGATATAAAGTTAAATCAAGATTTTATTCTTAAAGTTGATAATCAAGCCGATTTTATTACCTCAGACCCATTGGCACTATATACTACTAGAGGCGAACATATTTTTGATGGAAAAACCATCGACAAAGGTTTTATGTTTTACATTCCTTCAAAAATGAGTTACAAACTAACAGAAGATAATCAAGATGCGACATTAGGTGGACCGGTAGGGCAAGTAAATGTTATAAAAAACTTAATTTTTAAAGATAATGGTGCCGGGCTAACATTAAAAGATGAATCAGAGTTAAACGCGGTGTTTTTAATCCTTTCAAAAAATAAAACATTAAATGTAGATGTGTTTACACATACCGATTCTAAAGCTGATGAAAAATCGGCATTGGAATTAACCGTAAAACAAGCTTTAACAATTAAAAATTATCTCATTAAAAAAGGCATTAATCAAAGTAGAATTAAAACTGAAGCAAAAGGCAAAAAAGAGCCTCGTAAAGAATGTTCTGTTTTAAGTGATTGTAAAGATGAAGACCACAAAATGAACCGCCGAGTGGAAATTTTAATATATAAAAACTGACAAATTTTCCCTTAAAAATTTATGGCAAACTAATTGATTTATAGTTTTGTAAAACTATTATAAATTTAGTTAAAGCCATGGAAAACAAAGAGAATACAGCCGAGCAGGATAATAAAAACAATTCAGAAAATGAAAAAGCAGAAAACCAAACTGACAATTCGACTGAAAACCCTTTAGTTTCTGACGAAAATACCTTTTCTGAAAATACAAATTCAACCGCCGTTAATTCAGACGAGAAAATTGCC